>JADGQB010000259.1 GCA_017882145.1 Anaerolineales bacterium | reverse complement strand
CCCATTCCCTGAAATCCCATTCAGCCCGCAATGCCTGGCAGATTGATTCATCCCCCAAATGGTGGGGGGTACGAAATCCCTACCCACAGAACATTACGAACGGAGCGCCTTTGTTGTACGATAAACCCATGACCCGTATATTTTTGGCCGCTTCCCCTAGCACAGAGCGCTTTGCCCTGCGATTGTTGATAATAGATTTGAAGATGGAAGTGGTTGGCGAAGCCGCCGACTGGTTCACCACAATAACCCAGGTGCCCAATCTCAGGACAGACTTGTTGTTGCTGGATTGGGGCTTGCTCCCCAACAATCCAAGACTGGCTCTTCAGGATTTTCGAAAAGCTTGCCCGGCTGTCAAGGTCATTGTCCTTATCAGCCATCCGGACGCCCGTTACCAGGCCGCAATTTCTGCTGGCGGTTATACGTTTATCATTAAAGATGAGACGCCCGATCGTTTTGTCGAACGCTTGCGTGCCGCCGCGGCAGGCTTAGCGCCTGACTGATAAATCGGGAGCTGCGCAGCCATGTCAGTATTGTTCTTGTTTTCATTAGAAAAGATTGCAATGTGAATCTCACCATTACCATTTCAAAAAAACAGGGTCGCGTGCTCGTGACCATCCTGGAACTGGCTGGAATACTGGATGGTTCCAATCACATGCGACTTGTCGATGAAGCCAAAAAAATCCACCACGATGGCATACGTGATGTGTTGATTGACTTGAGCAAACTGACATTTATGAACAGTTCCGGCCTCGCGGCAATCCAAAGGACGGCCACATTGTTCCGCGAGAAGCCAAAGGCCGAGCAAGAATCAGGCCGGGCAGCCACTCATGCCATTGACCGGGAGCGTGGCATCCAGGTCTCCAAACATGTGAAACTGCTTTGCCCACAACCCAGGGTGGCAGAAATTTTGTATATTGCCAGTTTTGACACCTTGTTTGAAATCCATACTGACCTGGACGCCGCGGTGGCGTCTTTTTAGGATTCCTTGTCCGAACCCCTCTTCGGCCTGGCTGCGACCCTCCGACTCCCTTCTTTGATGATCTTTCGCAGATTGCCTGAATTCGCTTGACTCGTCATCTGTACCGTGTAATAATTCCATTGCCCTTGATTGGCTGCCCCCCTCAGCCAGTCAAGGGCATTTTTTATATATTCTTCCCTCTCCTCGCGAAGCATCGCGTAGCATCCCGTAGGGACGTGTGCCCGTATGGGTATCCCGCCTGTACCACGCCTGTACCCGAAAGGTGAAGTGGCGTAGGGGCACGTGTACCCCACAGGGGTAAATCCGTCATCGCTTCGTCGTATTTGGGGTAGGTGGCCGCGAAGTACCCGCAGGGTGCAGGCCGGTGGGGGTTCAGCTCTGCGCCCAGATCGTGATCCGCTCCATCCCCCCATCCCTGCAATAATTCATTTGCCTCTTGCTTCAACCGCTACAGGGACCAGTATTCTGGTCATCAGCTATGTGGGCTCTATGAGGCAGGTTCGTGGGATGATTATTTGGCCGGCGCGTTTCCTCCACCGATGGCGCAGCCGGATGCACCGACTAGTACCTTTGGCATGTTTTATCTCTATCTATTGATAGAATAACATGCTATACTAATTACACCTATTATTACCTTATTCATCTGCATTAAAATCTGTTCAGTGGGAAATATAAATGCAGAACACCCTTCCCTGTTTCAATAGGCAATCGAAGGTCCATTCGCAGACGTTTCTGGAATCCGTTTTGGAGTTTCTCCAATTTGGATTTTGGGAGGTGAAAGCGAAGTCCAAACCAACCTGGCCAGCTTTCGCCCGTTACGCTATCCCAGGATTTTATCTGGCTCATCCTAGAAACAATAGTTTTCACAAGGAGATCAAATTGGTTAAAAATGAAAAGATCATGAAGAAGCTGTTTCCGCTCACGCTGTTGATCGGCGCGCTACTCATCACCTCTTGCAGCCCTGCCGGCTTAGTGCCGGTGACCGGGAGATCCGCTGCTGGAAACAACAGCGCCCCGACCAGTATCAGCGTGCCCGTAATCAGTGCGACAACCGCTCCGGTAGCAAACAACGCCCCGCAAGCCAATCAAACGAACCCTAACCCAAAATGTGATGCCCTATTCCTGGCAAACTACGATATGGGAATGGCTTTAGCAATTATGGTGAATTTAACCGCCAATACAGACTATACGGCTTACACCACTCCTGGTTCACCTTTCTACCTGGATTTTAATAAGTTACGATCCGAACTGAATACATTGGCTACTTTACCGGATCCTTCGGCCGCAGACGCGCTCATCGTCGGGAAACCAAGCGAGGCAATCACTTACTTCAACCAATTGCTGGACCTGGCTGAGACCGATATCAAGAACCAGGGTAAGCCGTTCGTGGATACCAGTCCAAGCGGTGTGAAATTGATCGGTATCGATACTCCCTGGGAGCAGCATGCCGCCGTTTTCGGAGTTGCAATGGGAAATGTATGTCAAAACTATACGGCCCCAAGCGACTTGTTTTCCGGTACCCCGGTCGCTCCTATAACCCCATAATTGGGGCAGGCCAATGACTCTTCAATAACCACAATATCTGCTGCAGACGCCAGCAAGGAGAAATAATCATGGTAAATATATTTATTCAAGTTAAGGTAAAAGACTTCGTGGAGTGGAAAAAAGTATTCGATTCTGCTGCGGGTTTGCGTACCTCCAACGGCGGCAGCACGTATCAGGTTTTCCGCGACGCAAGTGACCCCAACACGATAACGACCATTAATAAGTGGAATTCTCTGGAAAATGCTCAAAAATTTGCCCGTTCCCCGGAACTGAAGGCCGCGATGGAAAAAGCCGGGGTAATGGGCCCCCCCACTGTCTATTTCCTCAACGAAGCATAAGCACAAACTGATTTGACTCTGATTTAATTCTGCCCTTCCTGGCTTCCGGAGGGGCAGTTTTATTAATTTTAGTATTATTGAACCCTTTTGCTTCAGGTGGACAGACCTCCATCCTGGAACCGTCGGTTTAATTCAGGTTCGATTTTATGGTATTATGGATTACTCATATCCAATAATTCAGGCAGAGTACTTAGCATCGACGAAGGAAAACCGCCGATAAGCGGGAGGGTATATGCCAGGTGCAACATTCTTTATTACCCACACACGATAATCCATTAGAACCGGACCTGACAACCAGCCTGAAATACGAAGGGGAAGATGACCAATCGTTCTTCGTTTCGAGTGCCAATTCGGCGCACCTGACCATACCAAAGAACCGCAGTATACCGAGCCCGTTTGTCGACCAACCAGCGCATCCGCTCACTCCGGCGTTTCGTCTGTTGACGTGGGCCTTCGTAGGATTGGCCCCGGCCGGGCTGGGCACCCTCGTCCTGGCTCCGGCCGCAGCATTGTGGGCTCTGGCGATGATATTAACTCGTCCTCTTATCCGGGCTGACCGGATACGGGTATTTGTTGTTTGGGGGATTGCCGCGTTGCTGCTCGGGATCGCCATCCCCGTGAGTACGCTGGTACTGGCACATTTCCACATTCGGGGACGCTTCCCATGATAACGCGTGCATTGTTTCTGGCCGGAGCGTGGTTTACCATCAGCCTGATAGTGATGTTGTTGGGAGGCACGCGCCTGCGCTTTACCAATACGCCATTCTCCTTTGTTTGGCTGGCGATTGTATTGGGCCTCGGCGACCTTTGGGCTCTGACCACCTTTGGCAAGCCGCCGGAAGTGTTTTTTCTCACCGGGCTGGCCGCCTTTTTGGGGTTGATCTGCATCTGGCGATTACGTGATTGGAATGCCTTCGGCCAGGTGGCCTGGCTGATGACGCTCATTATTACTCCGCTCTTTCTGGCGTACGCGTATTCCATTATCCTTGCCGCCCGTCTCGCACCCGCCTCTTTCATTGCCGCCCAGATGTTCCTTTTCCTTCAATCAGTCGCCTCCCTGGTGGCACTGACCCATATGTTTGAGAACACCGACGTCACCTGCCGTGTGCGCTGGCACAACCGGCTTGCCCGGGTTAATTCTGCGCCGGGTTTTGCACCAATGATCTCACTACATCTACCGGCCTTCGATGAACCGCCGGAGGTTGTGGATGCAACCCTGCGGACTCTGGCTGCTTTGGATTATCCAAATTACGAGGTGCTGGTGATCGACAACAACACGCCGGAAGAAAAAACCTGGCGGCCGATCGAAAAACTCTGCCGCGAACTGGGCCCGCGTTTCCGGTTTTATCACCTGGAAGAATGGCCCGGTTACAAGTCCGGTGCGCTCAATTTTGCACTGACTCAGACCTCGCCCTCTGCAGAACTCATTGGAGTGGTCGATGCAGATTACCAGGTGGAGCCGCTCTTCCTGCGCGAATTGATTCCGGCCTTCACCGATCCGCATTTGGCGTTCATCCAGGCTCCGCAGGATTATCGTGATTTCCAACCGGGATCCTTTTCGGAGGCGATGTATTATTCTTACGAATACTTCTTTGAAGTACCCATGCCGGTCCGTAACGAACGCAACGCCATCATCTTCTCCGGAACGATGGGCCTGATTCGTAAGTCGGTTCTGCAGGAGGTTGGCGGCTGGAGCGAGTGGTGCGTGACAGAAGATGCCGAGGCCAGCCTGCGCGTCCTGAAACGCGGCTATAAATCGATGTACTTTCATCGCAGTTTGGGCCGCGGGTTGATGCCTTGCACCTTCGCAGGATTGAAACGCCAGCGCTTCCGCTGGTGTTTTGGCAACATCCAGATCCTGCGCAAACATTGGGAGGAATTGATGCCGTGGGCGCATTGGATCGACTCGGAAAACCGCCTCACGCAGGCTCAGCGCTACTTCTACCTGGCTGGTACCGTGCAGTGGTTCTCGGATGCGTTCAATTTTGCGTTTGTCTGCTTCCTGGTGGCGGGCGGGATCATTAAGCTGGTCTTATCGAACTTCACAATTCTACCCATCACCAGCCCTTGGATCAGTCTGGCTTTCATTTTTATTTTGGTGAATCTATGGCGGCTCGTCTGGGTGATTCGCAACGCCCTGAAACTTTCCTGGGGGCTGGCATTCCGCTCCATGTATGGAATGTTCAGTGTGGGGTGGGTGGTCACTTTGGCCGGTTTTCAAGCCCTGTTCCAATCCAAAACCGCCTTTCTGCGCACTCCGAAAACGATGAGCAAGGTGCCGGTGCTCAACGCCTTGTTTGCAACCCAATGGGAGGTAGGTATTGGTATGCTTTGCCTGGCGCTGGGGGCGGCAGTCCTCGCTTTAGCCAATCGCACTCCCAACACCTACTTCATTGGAGGGTTGCTGCTCTGGCAGTCGAGCCTCTATCTGGTCGCGCCAATCTATGGCGTGTTCTATAAATCCTGCGATTAGTAGCTGAACAACGCAAGGAGACACTTCGTTAGTCTGCTTACAATATTACATATTAGGTATTTTTAGGGGATAATAACACGCAGCAATTGTGTGCAAACGTTCTGTGGCCCGCCTAACTAAAGACCGTCACACCCATAGCTGGGTGCTTCACCCATAGCTGGGTGCTTCCCGCCGCCGCTTCCCCAGCAGCCGCATCTCCTCCCTCAAATTCCGTGCTTTCCGGCATTTGGGGGAGGAGCCGAAGGCCGGAGGGGACTACGGCGGATCCCACAACGAAAAGTATTGTCCAAAGGCAAAAGAGATGGGATTTTATCTTGATTTGATCAACAGAATACAGCAGGGATTGTGCAGTAAATCGGTGGAATAAAACTCAACTCATAAAATTGAAATACTCAACTCAGATTGAGTTACTCATATTCAAAAAAGAGAATATCCCCGAATAAAATGATAGCTGTTGTAGGAAGAACCAACCAACGACTCCACTCCTCCAT
>JADGQB010000258.1 GCA_017882145.1 Anaerolineales bacterium | reverse complement strand
CGCTCGGTGATATCCCTGACCAGGGAACCAACGCGATAGCCGCTCCCGCTATGGATCGGGAAAGAGGCCTGCAAGATGAATTTGGCCTCACCTTGCGGTGTATTAATTTGTGTTTCGATCGACTTATCGGAGGTGGGGAATTTGCCAGTCCGGAAGGCTTCCAGCATGGCTTGCTTGAAGGAATCGGGGCTTCTCCCTATGCGCCGTTCCGGCGGCAGCATTTGATATTGGATATTCCAGAAAGGTTCGCCTATGGCTTGTTGAGGCGATAGCCCAGTGATTTGTGCCTGTGCGCGATTCCATTCAAGGATGCAGCCCTGTTCATCCAGCAAAATCACGCCTTCGGAGGATTGTTCGATGAAGGAACGGAATAATTCCTCGCTTGCCCGCAAGGACTCTTCCGCCAGCTTGCGTTCCGTCACATCATCATAAACCGATATTACCTCACCGGATGGCAGCCGGGTTAGGTAATTTTCCCTCCACCCGGAGATACGCTCATCTTTGTAGAAAGTAGTCGGAATATGTTCGGGCTTTCCAGTGCCCCATACGCGTTTAAGAGCCTCAATAAACCCGAATTCTTCAACACCGGGGAAAGCTTCGCAGAGATTTTTGCCGATGAGAGTTTCCCGGGCAATTTTTTCGATCTTTTCGGCGGCGCGGTTGCAATTGGCAATCCTAAAAACTTGGCCGCTATTTTCAGCCGAATAAACGAATACTCCGCTGCTCATGTTCTCGAAGATTTCACGAAAACGCTGTTCGCTTTCCTGCAAGGCGGCTTCCACCTGCTTACGCCCGGTGATGTCGCGGTCGATGCCAATTACGAGCTCGCGCGTGCCAACCTGGATCAGCCGTGTGGAGATCTCAACCGGAAAGACAGTGCCATCCTTACGGCGATGAGCGGCTTCAAGATGGAGACTACCCTGATCGCGCATACGTTTCCGGTAAGCGGCCCGATCGGCAGGTTTGGCGGGGAAGGCGTTGACCATATCAATGGAATTCCCGATCAATTCGTCGCGCTCATAGCCATTTATCCGGCAAGCGGCCAGATTGCAATCAATAATCGGCCAGGAGTCATCCGGAGTATGCGGGTCCATGAGCATGATCGAATCCGGCGAGAGCTCAAACAGCGCTCGCAGCAGGAGTTCGCTTTCCTGCCGGGCTTCCTCGGCCTGTTTACGCCCGGTGATATCCTGCACGGCGCCGAAAAGGCGCAAGCCATCGGATGTGGAAGGGTCTGACTGGCATTCCATGGTATTGGCGAACCAGCGGACCTCGCCAGCCTTGGTGACAATGCGAAATTCACGCGAGTCTGACTCGCCCGGCTGCAAGCGCGGCATCGGCTCAGTGGCTGAGCGGATATCCTGAGGGTGCACGACAAACATCCAACAGCGCTGTCCTTGCAGCTCGGTCTCTGAATATCCAGTTATATGGAAAAAGGCATCCGTAATCCAGTCAACTTCATACCTATCTTCACTGGTATGCACACAGGAATAGGAGAAGTCGGAGCTCAGGCGGGCGATTGCCCGGTGGCGCATCTCGCTGGCGCGCAAGGCCTGCTCGGCCCGGATGCGCTTTATGGAGATGGTAGCCTGGTTCATGATCGTTTCGATCATATCTTTATAAGGCCCGATATCCCCTTTTTCCAGGATTGTGAGAGCTCCATAATGAATATCCTGGTTGACGAAGCCCATGGTATGGATGCCGGAAAATTTCATTTGCTTCTCAACCAGAGCGCAAATTTTTTTAGGCACTTTTCGGGTAAGCAATTCATACACCCCCCCGGCGAACTTTTCCAATTTGCCGCTTCTGAATGAGCCCAGCTCATCGGCGGTCATATCATGGATTGGATAGGCAAATTCGGATGGATCAATTTTGAACTGGCGGACGAGGTTTTCATAAAGGCCGCCAAACCCATACAGTCCCACCACCTTCATAGCCTGGATTTTCTCGTCAAGCATTGAAATGATTACGTACCCACTGCCAATCAATTCATGAATCTTTTTTCCAACCAGCTTGGATATTTCCATAATATCATTCAGTTGGGCAATCTGTCGCTGCGTATCTGACATCATGTGAATGGCCCGCTCGGCCTGCTTGCGCGCGGTGATATCGCGAGCAAATCCACACGTATATTCCCTTCCGCCGAATTGTATGTAAGTTGTAGCAATCTCAACGGGAAACTCGTTTCCATCTTTACGACGGTGCACGGTCTCGGTAGTAAATGAGCCTTTGCTTCTAATACTCTTCCACATCCGTTCCACGGCTGCAGGCGTGGCCTTCGGGTTAATATCGCTGAAGTTCTTACCAATAAGTTCCTCGCGCTCGTACCCTAATGCCTTGCAACCAGCCTCATTGATATAAATGAATTTGTTGTTGCTATCTGTCCAATAAGCCCCATCGTAATGTATGTCGATTGAATGTCTCAATAATTCAATTGTTTCCTGGGATCGTTTGCGCTCAGTGATGTCGCGAACTACGACAAACAAAACAGGTTCGCCCTTACTCTCTTGTTTACGCAGGCTGAGTTCGATCGGGAACTGCTCCCCATTCGAGCGCACATTGATCGTCTCGACTGGGTGACCTGGAACGGTGGCAGGGTTGTCCGGGCTGAACAGTACGCTGTATTCTTTAGACGGAACCAGATCCGCGACCGATTTTGTCAGGAACTGCTCACGGGTAAACCCGTACATATCGCAGGCGCGTTGGTTGACATCCAGGATCTGTCCGGAAGGAGTTTCGACGAAAATGGCATCTTCCACGCCTTCGAAAATGTTGCGATAACGCGCTTCGTTTTCACGCAAGGCCTCTTCGGATTGCTTGCGTTGGATGGCATAGCGGATGGAGCGAAGAAGCAATTCACTATTTCCCCGACCCTTGACCAAATAATCCTGTGCGCCTTCACGGAGCGCTTTGGCAGCCTGCAGATCGTCATCCGCCCCGGTCAATACGATGATGGGAACCTGAGGGGCTTGCTCATGAACTTTTGTAAATGTTTCGAAACCGGCGGTGTCCGGCAGGGTCAAGTCCAGCAGGATGGCGTCAATGTGCTGAGCAGTCAGGACGGCAAGTCCGCTGGCAAGATCCATTTTCGCAACCAGATCGAAGCGAGCCGCTCCGGCTTCTGCCAGAGCCTCCCTGACGAGGCGGGTATCGCCAGGGTTATCTTCGATTAGCAGGATTCGGGTATTTTTATTCTTCATAGTGTCTCTTTGCATATCCATTAAAAATTGGGGGTGGATGGGACACCCCGGCCCCCGTATTTATCGAGATGATTCCTCTTTGCACATTTCATAAAACCAAAACGTATTTCGCTGGCGCTTGGCCCGGTACATGGCTATATCGGCCTGTCTCAGCAGGGCTTCGCCATCCTCGCCATCCGATGGATACAAGCTGATACCAATGCTGGCAGTTATATCCAGGAAATTGTTGCCCAGTTGAAACGGACTGGAAAATACAGCCTGGATTTTGCTGGCAAGGATTTCGGCATCCTGCCGGCCGGCCACATTTTCATAGATCATGGTAAATTCGTCCCCGCCCATACGGGCCAGCGTGTCGGATTTACGGGTGGAGCGCTCCAAACGGTCTGCCACGGCTTGCAGTAAGAGATCTCCCTGCGCATGGCCGAGGGTATCGTTGACCGTTTTAAAGGAATCTAGATCGAGCAGTGCGACCGCCAGCCCCCATTTTTCCCGGGTTTCCTTCTGGAAACGCCTGGAGTGTTCAATTGCACGTTCCATGCGGTCGTGAAACAATCGACGGTTAGGCAGACCAGTCAGGTCATCATGGGTGGCCAGGAATTGTAAACGTTCTTCCAGACGCTTGCGCTCGATTGCATAGCGGATGGCACGCGTGATCTCGCGACCTTCCACCTGTCCCTTAACCAGGTAATCCTGGGCGCCCATCCGGACTGCCTGGGCAGCCTGGGCGTCGTCATCCGCCCCGGTCAACAAGATGATCGGAACTTGAGGCGCTTTTTCATGGAGGTTTGTAAATGTATCGAATCCGGTGGTATCCGGCAGGCTCAGGTCCAGAAGGATGGCATCAATGTGCTGAGCAGCCAGGGCGGCAAGTCCGCTGGCGAGGTCAATTTCCGTTACCAGATCGAAGCGAGCCGCTGCGGTCTCCGCCAAGGCTTCCCTGACCAGGCGGGTATCGCCAGGATTATCTTCGATGAGCAGGATGCGGGTAATTTTATTCTGCATTAAGTCTCTCTACACATCTCGTAGAACCAAAATGTATTTCTCTGGCACTTTGCCCGGTACATGGCAATATCGGCTTTCCTGAGCAGGGTTTCGCCATCCTCGCCATCCGAAGGATACAAGCTGATGCCGATACTGGCAGTTATATCCAGGAGATTGTCGCCCAATTGAAACGGGCTTGAAAATACGGCCTGTATTTTTCTGGCCAGAACTTCCGCATCCTGCCGGCCGGCCACATTTTCATAGAGCAGGGTGAATTCATCCCCGCCCATGCGGGCCAGCGTATCGGATTTACGGATGGAGCGCTGCAAGCGGTCTGCCACGGCTTGCAATAAAATGTCTCCCTGGGCATGGCCGAGGGTGTCGTTGACGGATTTAAAGGCATCCAGATCGAACAGTGCGACCGCCAGGCCCCATTTTTTTTGTGCTTCCCTAGAGTCGCGATGTGAACGTTCAATGGCGTGTTCGATGCGATCCTGGAATAAACGGCGGTTAGGCAGACCAGTCAGGTCATCATGGGTGGCCAGGAATTGTAAACGCTCTTCCAGACGCTTGCGTTCGATCGCATAGCGGATGGCGTGCCGGATCTCGTGGCCTTCGACCTGTCCCTTAACCAGGTAATCCTGGGCGCCGGCCTGGACGGCGGCGAGAGCCACGGCATCGTCTTCCAGACCGGTCAACACAACCACGGGCACCTGCAGACAAGCCGAGCATATGCGCTCGACCGTATCAGCCCCGCTGCCATCCGGAAGGGTCAGGTCGATCAGAACGATATCGAATTCCTGCTCACTCAGGCATTGCAAGGCCGAGCTGATCATTTTTTCCTGTTGTAATTCATACCCACCCGCCCCGGCATCGGACAACATTTCTGCCATCAGCCGGGCATCCAGGGGATTATCTTCGATCAAAAGGATACGGGTGTGATTATTCTTCATAGAGGTTCTATCGGTTTGACACCCAAAGATAGCATGTATTCAAACAGACGCTTGTTTTCAAATTCCAACTTTTCCAAAAGGGCTCCTGCAGCCGAGAGATCTTCCTGCCGGCCCAACTGCTCCAATTCGGCCGCGATCCGGTTAACCTGGGTGGCGTTGAAATTCGCCGAAATGCCTTTCAAATTATGCGCGGCACGGGAAAATGAGGCCGTATCCTGTTTTTGTAAAGTACTGCGTAATTCTTCCATACGTGCCGGCATGTTCCGGATCAGGTCCTGGCACATTTCCTTGAAAATAGCCTGATCGTTATCGAAGTACGGCAGGGCCGATTGAATATCCATCGGCAGGCCGGGGGGCTCTTCCAGGAACGGATTGACGAACTGGATGGCAGGATTTGACCCAGGTTCCAGCGGGCTTTCACCAAACAGGCCTATCCCGGAGGAGGCTGGACCGGCATCCAGTGGAAATTCTTCCGAGACTTTCGAATAATCCTGAGTCCCGAGAGCTTCCTGCTCTGCTTTCGGCGACGTTTCCGAGGCCTGGTTCACCGTCCAGCGATCCAGGATGGCCAGTAGAGTCTTGGAATCAATCGGCTTGGAAATATAGTCATCCATGCCAGCTTCCAGGCAAGCTTCACGGTCACTTTCAAGGGCGTCTGCGGTCATGGCTATGATCGGGATATGTTCGGGCCCTTGCGGGTCAGTGCGGATGCGCCGGGTGGCTTCAAGACCGTCCAGTTCCGGCATTT
>JADGQB010000257.1 GCA_017882145.1 Anaerolineales bacterium | reverse complement strand
CCACGGGCTGCTCCAGATTGACGCACCCCCCTCTCCTGAAGATGCGCGCACCTGGCGGGCGGCCTTGCTCAGTCTGGGCGGTGGCTCCGAACGGCTGCTCGTCAACCTGGATGCACATCCGGACCGCACCCTGGGCGCACGCGCGATGGACTGCACGATCGTTGCCCATGAGAAGACGGCTCAAGTGTTCCGCAGCCGCCCCAATACCTTCAAGGCTCAAGGGGAAGATACCGGCGCAGACTGGGAAGGCATTCCTGGACTGGGTAATGTTCGCTGGATATTGCCGGAAATTACTTTCAGCCACCAGATGGCCCTGCACTGGGATGAAAATGTCCCCATCGAACTGGAGCATCATCCCGGACCTTCTGCCGGGGCCACCTGGGTTATCCTGCCCGAGGAAAAGGTCGTCTTTGTCGGTGACGCTGTCCTGCGAAACCAGCCGCCTTTCCTGGCCGGGGCAGATTTGCCAGCCTGGCTCGAGACGCTGAAGCTGCTGCTTTCCCCGGCTTATCGTGGCTGGCTGGTGGTCAGTGGACGGGGCGGGTTGGTGAATGCGGATGTCATCCGCGCACAAAAGGATTACCTGGAACAGGTACTGAACAAGGTCGGAAAGCTGGCGCAGAAAAAAAGCCCACCCGAAGCTGTGGAAAACCTGATCGAGCCGCTACTGAATCCTTTCAAGGTCCCTGCCAACCGCCATCAAAAATATGCGCAACGCCTGCGATACGGGTTGTATCATTATTACGGCCGGCATTATCATCCGGCCAGTAATATTGCCGGGGAGGAGTGAAATTGACTGTGACAGGTGAATACCAACCCGTTTTTGAATTGACCCGGGGAAACATCGTCGAATCCACCCATTATGGAGCAGTGGCGGTTGTCGATTCGAACGGCCGGTTGCTGGCCTGGTATGGTGACCCCAAAACAGTGACTTTCATGCGCTCCAGTGCCAAGCCGCTCCAGGCATTGTCTTTTATTGAACACGGCGGTGACCAGGCCTTTCACCTTACATCCAAGGAAACTGCCATCCTGTGCGCCTCGCACGAAGGCACCGATGAACATGTCGAAGTGATCAAAGGCATTCAGGCCAAGGTCGGCGTGCAGGAAAGCGATCTGTTGTGCGGCACACATCTGCTCTCTCACCTTCCCACCGTCGAGGCGATGCGCGCCCGTTCTGAGCCGCTGTCCCCGAACCGGAATAACTGTTCCGGCAAGCACACCGGCATGCTGGCATATGCCCGCATGCGGGGTCTGCCGATAGCGGATTATATTAGCCCCGAACATCCTATCCAAAAAACCATTTTGGCAACTTTTTCTGAGATGTGTGGGATCGAACCTGAACGGGTGCAGATTGGCACGGATGGTTGTTCAGCTCCCAATTTTGCAATCCCGCTTTCCAATGCTGCCCTGGGTTATGCCCGCTTGTGCGACCCGCGCAATCTTTCGCAGGAACGCGCCACGGCTTGCCGCCGGATTACCTCGGCCATGATGGCCAATCCGGTCATGGTCAGTGGAATCGGACGATTCGATACGCGTGTGATGGAAGTTTGCTCCAAGCGAATTGTGGCGAAGGGCGGCGCGGAAGGCTACCTGGCTCTGGGAATCATGGCTGGAGCCCTGGGTGCCGAATCGCCCGGGATTGGGATTGTATTCAAGGTATCGGATGGCGACCTGTCAGTACGCGACCCGGAAGGAGGTTTCCACAACCGTGTCCGTCCGGCCATGGCGCTTGAAATCCTCAAACAACTCGGCTACGTTTCCGAAAAAGAATTGGAGGCATTGGCCGAGTTCGGACCGGTCAAACCGGTCACCAATGCACGTAGAATTGTGGTGGGGGAATCCCGCCCGGCATTTACTCTCAAACAAGCATAATCCAGGCAGGGGCGCACAACAGTCCGCTCTTTTGGAATGCATATGTGCGTAATCAGCGATTCGTTTTTACACTCCCTGGTTGCCCAATTGGACAATGAGAATACCATCGGCGTGGTATTGCTGGGCAGTTTCGCCCGAGATGAAGGCGGACGTTTTAGTGATGTAGATATCAGGTGCTATGTCCGGCAGCCGCCAGTGAACCAGGCTGAAATCTTCTACATGCAATACCTGGATGGTTATTTGGTCAGTTTCTACCTGACCACGCTGGAGGATGAATATGCCAGCCTGCGTACTCCGCAGAAAGCCATCTGGGCAGTTCCGGGGCTGCGCCAAATTCGCATTCTCCTTGATAAAGACGGTTCGATCGGTGCTCTTAAAGAATCCGCGGCAAAATTTTCCTGGGAGTCAATTCGGACGGAAGCCAACCTGTATACTTCATGGAATTTCGCCGGATTCGCCGAAGAGGTCTTTAAGATCCTTGCAGGCCTGATCCAAAAGGATGAGTCCAGAACGCTTTACGCCACCTGGGGTTTAACACAAGGATTGGCCACTACACTGCTGGTTCAGCATGGAGTTCTCGTCCCGACTGAAAATGCATTCATCGATCTTGCGCAGGCTGCTGCCGGCCTTACTTCCGAATGGACACATCAATTTCGGCTGGCGACCGGGCTTGACCCGCTCCCGCTGGAAGAGCCTGCTTTTGTCGGGTATGGAAAAGCCGGCTTGTCTCTATACTGCGAGACTGCCAGGCTCCTGCAGAACATCCTTCTGCCCAAAGATGCTGAAGTTATAAACCGGACCCTGAAAATCATTGCGGAGGCTGGTTACTGATGGATATGCCCCTGTCGGAACTTGCCAGTGAAGTCCTGCGCCGTCTCATGGATTTCTATGGGCAGCCCACCTGGCGTAACCCTCTGCCGCCAGTGGATGAGTTGATCTCGACGATCCTTTCGCAGAATACCAATGATTCCAATCGTGACCGGGCTTTTGAGTCGCTGCGCCTGCGTTTTCCAACCTGGGAGGCAGTCCGCGATGCAGACCCCGCCTCCGTAGTGGCGGCCATCCGCCCGGCTGGGTTGGCAAATCAGAAAGGTCCGCGTATCCAGCAGGTTTTGCGAGAGATTACGAGTGAACGTGGTTCGCTTGACCTGGATTTCCTCAAAAACCTGCCACTTGAAGAAGCGCGTGCCTGGCTGATGAAATTCAAGGGCGTTGGCCCAAAGACGGCTGCGATTGTCCTGCTCTTTTCGCTGGGACGCCCGGCTTTTCCAGTGGATACGCATATTTATCGGGTCACCGGCCGAATAGGCTTGCGCCCGGAAAAAATGACAGTCGAGGATGCTCACACCCATCTCGAGAAACTATTTCCTCCTGAAACTTATTATGCCGCTCATCTGAATATCATCCGGCTGGGGCGTGAAATTTGCGCCGCGCGCAAACCCGCCTGTGAGCGCTGCCCTTTGCGCAGCCTTTGCAATTATGCAAAGGCACTTGAAAATTAATCAATTTTGTATTAGAGTTAACATAGAGGTTTTATCGAAGAGAGGAGGTGAGAATAATGTTGTGCAAGGCCCGTGTAAAGGGCCAGGGACTGGTCGAATATGCTTTATTACTCGTTTTAATTACTCTGGTCGTTATTCTCGTTCTATTTATTCTCGGTCCAGTCATTGGCAACGTTTTCACAAAACTAAACAGCAGTATGGTTAGATATTAACAACAATCTCTCGCCAGCTCCGGCGAGAGATTGTCTTAATTCTTGAATATCGTGATCAGCCCATCCGGGTATAAGGGCGGTTTTTTCTGCGCACATTTTCGCTTACACGGGAAAAGACCCGGCTAGGCCGTCAAATCCTGGCTTGCATGGACCACGGTCCGGTCCATGTTATCGCTGCCGGAAGGATTTTACCGAGCAATTCCTGCTCGGACTCTGCGAAGACCAGTTTGTTGGTGGGCGTGCGGCCGCGCCAGCGCCCCTTGACTTTGTCTTCAAATAATACTTCGATCTTCCTGCCCAGGTACTGACTGTTTATCTCGCCGACGATTTTTTCCTGCAGCTCTTCCAGCATCCGGAATCGACGCATTTTTTCCTCTTCCGGCACATCGTCGGGGAACCGGCGTTGAGCAACTGTGCCCGGACGTGTTGAGTAACGCGCCAGGTGGGCAACATCCAGTCGTAAATCTTCAAGAAGGTGGTAGGTTTCCATAAACTGTGTCTCGCTCTCGCCGGGGAAACCTACGATTATGTCGGTGGCGATCGAACTGCCAGGGATGCGCTCCCGGATTTTGTGTACGATATTCCGGTATTCTGCCTGGGTATAGCCGCGCCGCATATTTTTCAGCACCTCATCATTCCCGGCCTGGATCGGGATTTCAATGTGCGGCATGACTTTGGGAAGTTCGGCTACCGCTTCCATGATATCTTCGCCAAAATAATTTGGGTGCGAGGTAAGGAAGCGGATGCGTTCCAGGCCGTCCAGCTCGTGCAGGATGCGCAGCAGTGCCGCCAGGTTCAGGCCTTCAGGCAGGTCTTTCCCATACCGGTCAACGATTTGACCAAGCAGGGTGATTTCCTTAACGCCCTGCGCCACCAGGCCGCGCACTTCGGCGAGAACATCCGCCACAGGGCGGGAGCGTTCGCCGCCGCGCCGGGATGGGATGATGCAAAATGTACAGGCATGCGAACACCCCAGGACCACCGGTACGTGCGCCGCGACCACTTTACCGCGCTCACGTTCCGGCAATACCAGGCTGATTTCATCCGTCCCGGCCACCTGTACCTGCGCAGGCAGGCCCGGGAACAGCGTGGCAGGCTCGCCATCCATTTCGGCAAACCGCTGCATGGTCTCGGTTGTTTCAAGCGTGCGTGCATCGCCTTCGGTCAAAAATGAGACCAGCGGACCAGGGTCCGAAGGCGGGGAGAAAACATCCACATACGGGAAGCGTGTCCGCAACTGCTGGTTATCCCGGATCCCAACCAGGCAGCCCATCAGGTTAATGACCAGCTCGGGGTTCTTCGCCTTGAGCGGCTTGAGCGAGCTCAGGCGGCCGTATGCCTTATCCTCTGCAGACTGGCGAACAACGCAGGTGTTGAGGACGATCACATCTGCATCTTCAGGTTTACCGGTAAATGAGTAGCCGAGGCGTTCCAGGGCCGATCCGACGCGCTGGGAATCGGCCACGTTCATCTGGCAGCCTTCGGTCCAAACTGAATACTTTTTCATCCTGCTCCTTGAGCAATATGCCTGCGTGCGAGCTGTAAAATGCAGGACTGCGTAGGGGGTGAATTATACCAAGTTTATCGTATATCGCGATTTGGCGATCAAGATCGAATCTGCCGGAAAAGTACTTGAAACTAAAAAACTCCAGACTCATCCAATGAGTCCGGAGCCCTTTCAGGATGATTATTCTCCCCGCCGCCTGCAACTCCTGGCCCTGCTAATCCGCCATAAAACTGGCGAGGACATTGCCAACGTTGGGCCCCAGGAGCCACAGCGTCGCGATGATCACCACTGCCGCCAGCACCAGGATCAGTCCGTATTCAACCAGTCCCTGGCCATTTCTTGAAGATCGAAACATCCATCGCTCCCATCCAGATAAAACGTTGGCAAAGCCAACAGTAAATAAAATTTTGGTCGGCAGATCAAGTCATACCCTATAAATTTTAGCATTTTCCGGCAATATGAAATATTTGAAATCATTTGAAAGAATTGGCGCGCAGGGTAAGTTACAGGTGGCCTGAAGCAAGTAAGGCGCATCGCTGAAACCCAGAATGACATTGCTCAAGGCTGCAATCTGTCCATTACAAGATCGAAGGATAATCTCGGCTCTGCATGGATGCACCTGGGCGGAATTGGTTTGAGTTGTGGCTATCAAGCCAGGGTGTTTGCAAAGTCCATTCGATGGGTCATGGCGAGCCTTATTTTGGCGAAGCAGCCTGTACCACGCCTGCACCACCCCGGACTGCACGGGACGCAGTCCAGTGCAGGCGTAGTGGCGAAGAGGCATCCCCAAA
>JADGQB010000256.1 GCA_017882145.1 Anaerolineales bacterium | reverse complement strand
TTTCGATATCCAGCCGCGCTCCGTCCACACAGATGATCTCGCCGTCGCTTTGAGCCGGGAGAGCCCCCGAAACCGCAGTAATCGCCACCCGGGCAGCCCGTAGAGTCTGAACCTCCGGTTGGGTGCCCTGCGTGCCTTTCATGAAGTGCGGGATCAAGCCGAAGATCCGCAGCCGGCTGACCTGACGGACAATAACCAGGTCGAACAGCCCGTCGTCGGGTTTCGAATCAGGGGCCATCTTGAAACCGGTCCCCATTCGTTTCCCATTCATGGTCAGCAGCATCAGCGTGGAAGTGGTGAGAGTCTTATCGTCATAATCAAGTTGGACGGTGGGGCCTTTGTAAAACAGGAATATGGTTTTCAGGATGGCGATGAAAAAGCTGAGCATGCCCCATTCCGGCAATTTGGCGACCTCGATGGTACCGATGGCATCAAACCCGACGCCGACATTGTTGGCAAAATAGCGCCCCTGCGGAAATTTTCCACCGCTTACGCGGCCGATATCGATGATGCGCCGGTTGTTATCTTTCAGTACCTGATAGGCAGTTGGCAAGTCTTCCGGGATATTGATACAGGGTCCGAAATCATTGCCGCGTCCCGTGCACAGGACTCCCAGGGCCGGGCGGTTCTGACTTACCAGCCGCGCTTCCATTAGACCGTTTAGCACTTCATTGACAGTTCCGTCTCCACCGGCCGCCACGATGACATCGTAGCCCTCCAGGGCGGCTGCGTGTGCCAGACGGATGCCGTGCCCGACACATTCGGTGCGGACCAGGTCGAAGTCCAGGCCAAGGCGGGTGAGCTCCCGCTCTATTTCCGGGATGGCGCGTGCCCCCTTGCCGTGTCCGGCATTGGGGTTGGCGATGATCTTATACTTGGTCATTGGGTTCTCCAGGTATGGGGCAATCAATTATTCTGGGCTGAAGCCAAAGGTTTTTCGTAAAAACGGTAGCGCTTGTAGATTGTGGCGCCCATGCGGTGCGCCAGAGGCCAGGTATCCGTGTTGTATTCGCCGGTCATGGACATATCCGCCCAGGTGTAGCCTTTGGCAACGGCCCGGCGGGCCATTTCATCGAAGAGCAGCACCCCCACACCCGTATCCCAGTATTCCGGCGGAACGACTACGCTTTTAATGGCGATGCTCTTGGGTTTGTAGCGTGAATACTTGATCAGGCGCAGGTAATTCCAGGGATAGCGTAAACCATTTAGATGAATAAAAATTTCGTTCAGGTTGGGAACTGCCGGGAACCAGCCCGCCGGCTTACCGTCCACTTCGGCGAAGAGCACCAGCTCCGGGTCAATCACGTCCAGCATGGGCAGGACCAAGGCTTCGATCGAAGCACGTGTGTACGGCGTGAAGTTGGGGAAATGGGCCAGGCCGCGGTTCTGCAGCTCGAGGATGCGATCGATCTCGCTGTCGATATCCTTCAGATTGGCTCCCCGCACGGTGATGTTCTGTTTGCGCTGGCGGATCTTTTCTGCCAGCCGCATCAGGTGCTGGATCTCGGTCTTGTTCAGGTCCAGCTCAACCGCGTAGGCCAGCCCGTCTTCATCGAATTTCGTAAAGCCATATCGTTCCAGGAAGGTTTGGTAATAGGGCGGGTTGTAGCCGCAGTAGACGGCCGCCGGGCGGTCGCGTCCTTCAATCAGAATGCCGCGCGAATCTTCACGGTCAAGGTTGTAAGTCCCCAGCAGCCGGACGAGGTTGTGCTCACGCGCCCAGGCAGTTGCCCGGTCAAGGAGCGCTTTGGCTACCGCGTAGTCATTCACACATTCGAAAAAGCCGATCAGGCATTCACCAAAAGCCCGGCTGCGTGTGGCGGACTGGTCCTCTCCGCATACGATGGTGCCCACCGGCCTGCCATTTTTCCTGGCAATGAATAATTCGGCATACCCGTCCTCAAAAAACTTGCCCTTGTTTGGGTCGATCACTTTTTTGCGCTCGGATAGTAGAGGCGGGACCCAAAGCGGGTCGCCCCGGTAAATTCGCCAGGGGAAGGTCAGGAAGAGGTTCTTTTCGCGGCGGGTCTGAACGGTGCGGACTTCAATATTATCCATGGGTTCGCTTTCCATAAATTGGATTAGTGCATAATATTATAACAACCGCTTTTTGATTCCGGTTCGTTGGATTCACCTTTACCACCGAATTAAAAAATAATTCCCGGGGATCCGGGAATTATCATGACGATTGAAAATTGCTGCCAGGCGGCAAATTGGCCACTAAGGGCGCAGGTTCTTAAGCCAGGCCGGAGAAAAAATCAGTTTTGATTTGTGAGTTGCGAATTCTCATCGAGCCCAATGATTCTTTGAAAGAATCAACCATGCCTTTGGGGCCGGAAATATAAAATATGCAGCGCCGGTAATCCGGCACAAGGGTCTTAATCATCTTGGGAGTGATGCGCCCGGTTTGTCCCGTCCAGGAGGCGGGGAGATTGTCAGCCTCGGTCACCGTGTAAATTGTCCGGATACCCAGTTCATGTTCGGCCCGGTCGAAAATATCTTTGTAGAGGATGTCGTCAACGCTCTTATTGGCATACAGCAGGGTTATGGGCCGGCGCTGACGGGTATCCAGTAAATACTTGATCATGCTGCGGAAAGGCGTTATGCCCACTCCACCGGCGATCAATACACACTTCTGCCTTGGATCCTTGGGAAGGACAAAATCTCCTGCCAACTGGGAGGCAACAATTTCATCGCCATTGCTCATTTTCAGCATGGCTTTTTTAAAGCTGCTCGATTCTTGGTAAAACTTGACCCCCAGCCGCAGTGTTTTTTCCGTCGGTGCAGAAGCCAATGTAAAAAACCTGCGGTTACCGCGCGTGTCGGGGTGGTCGTGACCAAGCGTCCACTCCATGTACTGTCCGGGTGCAAATGCGAAATTCCGGCTGTGTGAGAAGATGAAATCATAGCTATCCGGGGCAGTTTTGATCTTCTCTTTTAGTTTGAGGACCACTCTGGTTTTTGGGCTGATGAAATAGGAAACAACATTCCCAATGAGTATCGCCAATTCCGGTGTAATATAAAAGGTTCCAAAATGGATTTGAGGGGTAAACAGGAAGCCTACCAGCAGGCCGTAGATGATCCTTGTCTTTTTGGTGGGCGGAGTCGTCAAAGGTTCGGTAAGGATAATGAAGGCAAAGAAAAACATGGGGGAATAGAGCACGATTTTTTGCAGTTCGCCAACCAGATCGCCCCCACCAAACAAACTTGCCAGCAGGCTGATTACACCGCTCGTGATCAAGAAACTGAAGACCAGGTCGGACCTTCCGATTTTACGGACGACCAGGATTCCTCCGAGCAGCACGAAAGGAAGCATGGGGGCATTGCCCACCCACCAACTGGCCGATTGGTTGAGTACAAAATATGTCAATGCGATTGCGAAAGCAACCGGGTTAAAAATATGCTTTCGGTTGATGGCAATAATATATTTTGAAGCCATTGCCAGGACCGCGCTCCAGCCCAAAAACCACAGATCGTTGAAAGATTGGATCGGTGTGATGATCAAAGCCAGGATGAGCGCTGAGATGTAAACCGACTCTACATTGGCCGCAACCCCGAACACTCTGGCAAAAAGCCAATTTACAACCCAGCCGACCGCGATCAGGAAAGCGATCGAAAAAAGCAGTGCAAAAACGTCGTACTTTAATATGCCTAAAACTGATAGACCAACAGCTGCAGTCAACAAAAAGATCAGATAATACAGCACCAACCGGTACATCGTGATCCGGTTTAGCCAGTTGTCGATGGACTTAAGCATGACAGACATACCTTTCAAACCCGCTGGTATAAGTTGCCAGCCCCTTTGGATCGATCATATACCCTTCGAAACCTTTCAGGTTCTCAATGAAATAGATACCGGCAGATCCCATCGCAAACGCCGCCGTGGCAAAGCGATCGGCTTCATAGATATCAGGTCCAATCACTGTCAGGCTGACAATTTCGGTAATAGGTTGTTCGCTGTCCTTCGGATCGTAAATATGCTGTCCACGCACGTATGTCCCTGAAGTAGCCATGCCGCAATCCTGGAGCGAGACAACTTTTACGATTTCTTTGGGGTTGAAGGGGCTTTGAATCCCAACCCGCCAATCCTGACCTTCATCGTTTTTCCCGGAGACTTGAATGTCGCCTCCGGCATCCACGTAATAGTTCTTAAAGCCGGCTTGTCGCAGGATTTCGGCGGCATTGTAGATTGCCCAGCCTTTAACGATCCCGGAGGGGTCATATTTGCCGTTGCGTGCAATGTCGAAGTAGCCGTCGGTTTCCTGGCGGGTCTGTTCGGCCAGCATAAAAATGGCCTGCATATCTTCGCTGGACTGTTCGACTGTGATTTCCTGCCGGTTGATCAAGGAAATTTCGCTCTCGTCCTTATAGGTGCTGAATTTCCTGTCCACATATTCGAAATAGGCGAATACTTCATCGAATGTTTTCCCGGTCACCCAGGAATCAATAACCTCCAGAATCACGGGCATGCCCATGATGATGCGGGATTGTTTCATAATTAGTTCTTGGCAGATAGGAGCGCGGCCTGCAGGGAATTTGCAAAACCCTCGCTGGTCAGCGTAGCCCCGGAGATAAGATCGACATTCGCGCTCTGGGCCTGGATGGCTTCCTGCTGGAGCCATGGCATGACCTGGCTGTTGATCTGCTGGCTGGTCCGCCGGTCATTAGGGTATTGTAGGAACTGCACATTTGAGATTTTTCCACCCTGGATAACAACCTGTACCTGTACCAGACCATAATATGCGTTCACCGCTGGCCCGGTAAAAGTGCCGTTTTTATAAGTGCCCTGGGAACTACCAGCCGCTGATTGAGTCGCGCTGGATGTGGGCGCCGGATTACCAGAATTGGCACTCGCGCTCGCCTGACTCGTGAACTTCTCGTGAAAGAAGTAGGCGATAAATGCCACGATCACAAAGGCGGATAGAAAAAATTTCTTTATATTCCGGGCAAAACCTGAAGCCTGGCTGGATTGTTTTCTGGACATAGATATCTCCTTATCTTCACCTTAATGGGATGAATATACTGCCCAAAGATGAATGGGAGATGAAGCCCCGTCAATCAACCCCGCCGGTCAGTTTATTTTGTCTGAACGCTACTTTATTTTCCCCGCCGCACGGGCGCGTTCCAAAACGCGTTCGGCAGCCATAACCAGCGGCTTATCGATCATCCTGCCGTCCAGTGCAAACGCACCGGAGCCTCTGGCCTGGTGCGTCTCGAAAGTTTCCACCAGTCGCCGGGCAAACTCGATGGCCGCCTCGTCCGGTGTGAAAGCTTCCTGCACCGGCGCCACCTGGTTCGGGTGGATGACCTGCTTGCCCGTATAGCCCAACTGCGCCCCCAGACTGGCCTCCCGGCGCACGGTTTCCAAATCCTTGAAATCCACTGTGACCATGTCGATAGCCTGAAGTTCATACGCCGCGCAGGCCGCCACCACCGCTGAACGGGCGTAAAGCAGTTCCAGGGCTGCGGGTGTGCGGGTGGCTCCAACACTGGCCGCGTAATCCTCGCCCCCAAAAATAAGCGCATCCAGGCGTGGATGGGAGGCGATCTCCTTTAGATTCAAAATGGCCCTGGGAGTCTCCACCCCAACCAGCATGCGGATCGAATGGATCGGCCAGCCGCAGGCCAGTTCTGCAGCTTCGATCTTCTCACTGGCCCACTGGATCTGCTCCAACCGCTCGACTTTTGGTACGACCACCCCATCCGGCCGGGATGGCAGGACCGCCTCGATATCCTCGGTCTCCAGCCCGGAACCGACAGCATTGATGCGGGCTAATTTTTCGGAGCGGCCAAAATCCAACTCGCGCAATGCTGCCGCGATGGTCCGGCGCGCTTCGGCTTTGCGGTTCAGCGCCACCCCGTCTTCCATGTCCATACAGACGCAGTCCAC
>JADGQB010000255.1 GCA_017882145.1 Anaerolineales bacterium | reverse complement strand
TCCACGTGTACTTGCTCTCTTGCAAGTATCTGTGGTTAAATACATCCTTCGGGAGTCTCCCGCCGCAATCTGATCCGGAATGGATGGCGCATGCCAGAGTATTCAAACCGCCTTGGACACATCAGCACGGAACAATTCCAGGCAGCCCTGACCCGGCTGCGTCTGGGTGATTTCGTGGAGGCTGAACCAGTCCCGTTTGGGCTGTTCGGGCAGAACGTCTTTTTGACCAGCACACAGGGCAGGTTCGTACTCCGGGGCGCACCGCACTACCCCTGGCAGTTCCCCACCGAACAGTTTTTCGTTGACCAGTTGCATGCGCACACCCAGGCGCCTGTGCCTTATCCCTATCTGCTGGACCCATCCACCGATATTTTCGGGTGGAGCTTTGTGATCATGCCGCGTATGCCCGGGCTGCAGCTCCATCACAAGTTGGCTGCCGCCCGCCTGGCGCTCAAGGACCAGCTGGAAATCGCTGCAGCCCTGGCCAGGATGCTGGTGGAGGTGCAGAACCTCACCTGGGTGGTTGCCGGAAAATTCGACCCGCAGACAGGCGATGTGATGCCCTTCGATAAACCCTATCACGAATGGGTGATCGATAACATCCATGAAAAAGCTGCCGCTGCGCAAACTTACAATGATCACACCGCCACCTCCGACCTGGATTGGATCGCAAGCGTGGTTGACACAAGCCGGCCTGTTCTGTCATCGGCCAGTTTACCGTGTGTCGTACTGGGCGATTATGGCGCTCACAATTCATCCGTCGAGCACAGCGAAGGCGCCTGGCACGTGAGCGGGATCTTCGACCTGATGACTGCCCACTTCGGCGACGGCCAGGCGGACCTGTCTGTCCAGGTCAGGAACTATCTCAAAAAAGATGAGGGGCTGGCGGAGGCTTTTATCAACGAGTACCTGCGCCTGAAACCCAGGCCGGCCGGATTTGCAGAGCAGCAAAGGTTATACATGCTTGACCTGATGTTGAGTTTCTGGCGCCACTGGCAGAAGCATCAAGGCAGTATCCCGGGCGAGCAGATCGGGCTGACCTTTGAACAATATGCCCGGCCTTCCGTGGAATTCTGGAATAAGTATTTAATCTAATAACCCTGTTTCATCCGATCTTAAGCGGATATTTCCCGAACTTGGTTGAACAAGTGGAAGTGGTGCCCGCCCAATTGGGCAACAACGCCGGCGTGATCGGTGTAGCCTGTTGGGCCGCCCGGACGGACTAAGCCTCTCGGTTATCTGAAAGTTTTGAATAGAATTGACCGGCGCCGGTCCCGAGGAGTAGAACAAGCGCCGGTCATATTATTATTGCCAGTATTCCCCCTCATGTCTGGCCATCCTCCTAAAGGCGAGGAAATGGGTATTGGGATCATTTCGTATTTATTTTAATTAAGAATGATGAAGCATGCGATTGGAAAACATTTGCATATATTTGCACAATCTATATAATCGCTGGATTTAATCGATGTGCCCCACCAATGCTATAATTCCCCTGCAATCATCCCCATTTACATTCGAGGGCGTCATGAAAACCGATCCCGAATTCAGCTTGCTCTATCCTCCCGGCAGCCCGCGTTCCTCCGGAATGAACCGCTGGGGCGAAAACACGCTCGAAGACCTGGGTATCCATCAGCTGGCCTGGGATCTCAGCCTCGACAACAAATACCAGGCCTCCATCGAAGCCATCCTGCTGGAACTGTGCAGCGATATCGACACCCTTACCTACCGCCAGGAGATCCTGCAGGATTTCCTGGAAAATCCGGCCCTCGCCGGCGCCTTGCAAGCCCTGCTGCCCACCCTCGCAAAACTACACGATTACGCCGAAACCCGTACGGATAAGGCACCTCTCCCCGAAACCCTGGGTCGCCTGACCGAACTCAACACCTACATCACCTGCATCCGCAAGTTCCAGGCCCTGCTGGGCGAAACCAGTTCCGGTGCCCGCTCACGCGGGCTCGCGCAGTTGCGCTTGCAGTTGGCCAGCCTGGCAGAAGATGAGACTTTTCTCTCGCTTGAAAAAGGCCTGCCCGAGCTGCTCGCCAAACTGAACACCGTCCCCAGTATCACGATCGGTATTAACCTGGATTCCGAGCTGCGGCCGATCGAAGCCACCCTGCTTGCCATCCATGACAAGCCCTTCCGGGGTGACACCTTGTTCGACCGCTTGTTGGGCAAGTTCGCCGGGCAAAATCCCGAGCATGGCATTGGCCCCATGCATGAAGTGCCCTACTTGATGGTGAACGGCATCGACACCCGGGTGGTCAAGATTCCCGACCGGGCCGATCCGCACCTGGTGCCGCTCTTCCGCGACCTGTTTGACATTTTACGCGCCATCCTCGAGCCGATCACGCGAGAGCTGAAGCAGTATGCCCAGCTCAACGCCCGCTTGCTCATCCAACTCGAGAGCGAGATTGCTTTTTACCTGGGGGCGGTTGCGCTGATCCACCGCATGCAGGCCGCCGGGCTGCCCATGTGCGCTCCTAAAACCGTTACAGTTGATGCTCGCCTCTGCTCCATGCAGGGTATGGTGAACCTGATCCTGGCCCTGCACCAGCTGGACTCCGGGCTTCCCTCCGCCGCCGATTCCATCGTGCCCAACGATGTCGATTTCGGTCCGCAAGGTCGGATCTTCATCCTGACCGGCCCCAACCAGGGCGGCAAGACCGTCTACACTCAGGGCGTTGGGCTGGCGCAGATACTTTTCCAGGCCGGCCTGTATGTCCCGGCGCAAGCTGCCCGCATGAGCCCCGTCGATGGTATCTATACGCATTTCACCACCCTCGAAAAGACCGGCGAGGGCACCGGGCGCCTGGCTGAGGAAGCCAAACGGCTGAATGAAATCTTCCGATCGATCAGCGATAAAAGCCTGGTACTGCTGAACGAGTCGCTCTCCAGCACCAGTCCGGGCGAGAGCCTGTACCTGGCACGCGATATCGTACGGGCCCTCAAGCTGTTCGGCGTGCGCGCCATCTTTGCCACTCACCTGCACGAGTTGGCCAGCGACCTGGATGCATTTAACGCTTCGGCCCCCGGTGATAGTCGCGTGGTCAGCCTCGTGGCGGGTGTGAACATGGAATCTGGAGAGACGGACGATCTTAATGGCAAGGTCCACGCCAATTACGTCATCAAGCCCGGCCCGCCGCGTGGTCTCAGTTACGCCCGCGGCATTGCCTTACGTTATGGGATCAGTTTTGAACAGTTGCAGGCCCACTGGAAAGAACAGCACGGCATTCAATGAATCCCCAACAAGAGGTCCGCTCGCTGTTAGAAGCTTTCCAGAAGGGATACATCCTTCGCGACCTAAACCAATTGGATGCTTTCATGGGCTTATTCACGTCTGATGTCGAAGTCATCGGCACCAATGGGGTCAAACCGGGTGTGGATGAGTGGTACACCAACCGTAATTCGGCCCGCGAACTGGTCAGAGGTGATTGGGAGGCATGGGGCGATTTACGCCTGGATGTGGATTCAGCCTCCATCCGGGTCCACGATAACGTAGGCTGGATAGCTGCCTCTGCCACAGTTACACAGAAGATTGGCGCAGAAAACTACGCCTCATTTTTGAAATTCATCCGGGAGTTCCTTGATACCTCCACCTTGTCCCCCGAGCAAAAGCTTCACTTCATCCTGCGCGGCGGAACCAATACAGTCTTCGAGCTCCGCCGCGGGGAGATATTTGTTTGGCCGCTGCGCTTTACGGCTGTGGTTGTGCGTGCAGCGGACGGTTGGAAGTTTGCCCAGGTGAATTTTTCCTTCCCAACTATTTACTTCCCCGATGTGCGCTTAACAGATCAGGTTAGGAGTTGACGAGTCGGTCAAGCCGCTGCTCCCCATATTGGATGATGCTCATCTGAATGCCATCCAAAAGCTCCAGGCCGTCTTCGATACTCTCGACCAGCTGCGCCTCGCTAATAGCACCGAAATTGTCAAGATCGCTCGCGTCTGGTACACCGGTGACAACGCTCTCATCCGCCGGCGCGTCGATGACGCCGTCAACCATCAGCGTTCCCCTTCGATCGGTGCGCTCGTTCGGCACCCGATGTATGTTGCAACGTTTGTCATGGCCATCGGCATTGCGCTGGGACTTGGCTCCTGGTGGGCGCTCTTGTTCCTTGCTGTACAGATACCGGTGCTGGTCATTCGCATCCTCGACGAAGAGAAAGTGCTTGAAAACGAACTGGCAGGCTGCTAAGAATACGAGCAGAAAGTGCACTACCGCCTCGTGCAGGGTGTCTGGTAAACCTTCTGCACAGCTACTACTTCACCCTTTTCGCCATCATCGCCGTCATCCTCCGCAAAACGGGGGAAAAATCATATGGGTCCAGGTGTACATCCAGGATGCAAAAGCTTTCCGTGTAAGCCCGCGCTGCTTCCAGAGCGTTCTCCAGTTCGCCTTCGGTATTCACCACGAAACCCTTGCCGGCACCGAACAGTTCCGGCAGCCGTGAATATTGCCAGGCTGCCACATCGTTGAACTTCCCATCCAGCATCGGGCGCTCGGTGCCGTAGCCGAAATTGTTCATCACGATCACGATCGGGTTAAGGCCGTAGCGCGCCGCCGTGGAGAGCTCCATCCCGGTCATCTGGAAGGCGCCATCCCCCACCAGCACCAGCGGGCGCACACGCGGCAGCGCCATCTGCACGCCGATACTGGCGGGCACCGCGAATCCCAGCGTCGCGTAATAAGCCGAAGACATGAATTCGGTTGCGCGCGGCATGGCAATATCCGCCGATGCAAATACCGGGTCGCCGGTATCTGCGATCACAAATGTGCTCTCGTCGAACCAGCTTTCCAGGCGCTGGAACAACCTCTCCACGCTCATCTTCTGCTCCGGGACGGGTTGAAAAACGCTCAGTGGCGCTGCAGGTGGGATTTCCGCATCCGGCCTGCGCTTGAGGTCCGCCTTCAAAAGCCCCTGCAGGAAGCCGTTCAGGTAGACCGGGTTGTAGGTATGGAAGCGGATCGAGGTCTTCTCGCTGGTCGAATAGATCGAGTTCCCCTGGTCCAGTTGGTGGGTGAAGATCCCCAGATCCATGTCGGTCATCAGCACGCCCAGCAGGATCACGCAATCGCTGCCCTCCACGTATTTGCGCACCGCTTCCTTGCTGATGCCGCCTTCATACAGGCCAATATAATGCGGGTCATGCTCATCGAAGGCCGACTTGCCCAGCATGGTGGCGCTGACCGGGATGTTGGTCTTTTCCACTAATTTCTTGAATGCGGTATGCAGGCCGTAGCGCAGCAGTTCCACCCCCGCCACCAGCACCGGTTGCCTGGCCTGGTTGATCATTTCCACTGCTTCGTCCAGCGCTTCCTTGAAAGGACCCCGGTCCCAATCCGGGATCTGCATTTTTTCTTCAACCGGGATGATCTTCGCCGAGACCATGTCACGCGGGATCTCGATATACACCGGCCGCCGGTAGCAGATGCACGCCGCCAACACGCGGTTGATCTCCCCGCAGGCGGTTTCGGGGTTGTCCAGCACGGTCTGTGCTACCGTCAATTGCTCGAAAATCTTTAACTGGGTGTCAAAGCTCTTGGCCTTGTGGTGCAGCAGCGGGTTGCCGCTTTGTTCACGTACCCCCGGCGCGCCGCTAATTACCACTACCGGTGATTCCTCGGCATAGGCCTGGGCGGTGGTATTGACTACCTTCAACCCTCCCACCCCATATGTGATGCATACTGCGCCCAGTCCGCGCACACGCGCGTAGGCATTGGCCGCGTACCCGGCCGACTGCTCATCGCATGTGTTCACCAATTGGATTTTGCTGTCGAATAATTGCTTGTAAAACGCCAGCACATAATCGCCGGGAATGCCAAACGCATGCCGCAGCCCGTGCCCGTAAAGCTTCTGGATCAGGTATTCCCCGATCGTTGTCTCGCCTGCTTCCATGGAAA
>JADGQB010000254.1 GCA_017882145.1 Anaerolineales bacterium | reverse complement strand
ATCATTCCTTTCTGCGATTCTTTTTTTTTATATTTGAGTCACTTTCGAGTATAACCGCAAATTAACTGCTAAGCCAACCTCCCAGGTTACACGTACATCCTGTTTTTTTTGTTATGCGGAGTCCGATGTCTCCGACATCGGAGTGCCTCAGTGCCACACTCCAAAATCTGGAGATTTTGGACTCCGTAACGCCATCCAAAATCCCATTTCAGATCCAACCTATGATATAAAAGGCCAACTAAAAGAAAGCAGGCCGGAAAAGGAGAGCTCCCAGGTGGATGGCAACAGTTTATTAGGAGGAATTGTCGCCCTTATGTCGGCGGTCGTGTGGGGCTCCGGCGATTTTGTCGGCGGGCTGGCTTCCCGCAACCGCAGCCAATTCCAGGCGCTGGCGCTGATCGCCTTCGCCGGGATGGTCACGTTGTTGGTTGGAATGTTCATCCTGCACGAAGCCTTTCCTGGACCCATCTCGATCCTCTGGAGTGTTGCCGCCGGGATCTCAGGCGCGCTCGGTATGGCGGCTTTATATCGCGGCCTGGCCACAGCCCAGGCTGCACTGGTTGCCCCGACTGCGGCAGTGGTCAGCGTGGTTTTTCCGGTGCTGGTAGGCACGCTCCTGCACGGTGCTCCGAACCTGGAGAAATGGGTGGGAATGGCCATCGGGATGGCCGGCATCTGGCTGGTCACAATGGGCAAAGGCTCGAGCCGGGAAACGCATGGCCTGGGTCTGGCCATCCTGGCCGGCCTGGGGTTTGGCGGTTTCTTCCTTTGCATCGTTCAAACAGATCCGAGAACCATCTTTTCACCGCTTGTGATTGCCAAGCTGAGCGCCTGTATCTTTGCCATCCTGGTGCTTGTTTTCCAGCAAACGCGGCTGCCTTCATTCCGAGGGAATGGGCTGGCGATCCTGGCGGGTGCACTGGATGGAGGCGGCAACGCCTTCTACCTGCTGGCAGCCCGCCTGACCCGCCCTGAACTGGCGGTCGTGATCTCCGCCATGGCACCGGTCATGACCGTCATCCTGGCTGCAGTGATCTCCAAACAAAAAATCTCCGGGTACCAGAAACTGGGGGTTGGTTTATGCCTGGCTGCGATTGTCTTGATCCTGGTTTGAACAGAAACGGGTTTACCTTGTTCCTTGAAGCGGAGTCCGAGGTCTCTGACATCGGAATGCACCGACTCTGCAACCCGCCAGCATCTTAGAATACACCAGCAGGATAGATACTTGTCAGGTAGGAAATAGATTTCGGCGCGGGTCCAGGAAAACCAGATAGCCCGTATCTAAATCTGTTACCGTTAGTACCGACGGGTGGATAATGCGTTCTCTTCTAATATGATAATATTTATCGTGTCTATTAAATTTCATTTCTGTACAAGCTGAATGGTGATTGATCCTACCAGTCTCAAAGGATAAACCATGGACAAGTCGGGCCGTCGTGTAAAAGGGTTGGGCGAAGTATCCATCCGCGTTAAGGATCTGGATGGGATGCAAAAATTTTACCAAGAAGTGGTTGGCCTGGAATTACTCCGGCGGGAGGAAAGTTTTGTGTTTTTCAAGATCGCCGAAGGCTATGGCGGCCATACGCAGAATCTAGCTCTCTTTGGAGCGGATAACCTGGATTTCCTGGAAAACAAGGCCAGAGAAATCGGCACGGAAAAGTCAACGCTGCACCATATTGCGCTTAATATCGCACTGGAAGATCACGAAGCCGAAAAGGGCCGCCTGGAAGGGTTGGGGTTACACGTTGATGCAACCGATCATGCCTGGCTGCATGTTCATTCGCTGTACTTCCCCGATCCGGAGGGGAATTTAATCGAGTTTGTTTGCTACGATGAACGCGTACGCTAGCCATTGAAAATCGACTACAGTTGCTGGGTTCGCGAGATAGTGCAATCTGACATTGGTATACGTGAGAAGTATCCATGAATATTAAAAATCAAATCCGTCTTTCCGGCGTGGTTGGAATGGCATCTGCAGGACTTTGGTTAATCGCGCTTTTAATTGAGTACCGGTACGGTTTACAACCGCCTGGTAATGCCAGTTTGATCTATATTGCCGATCAGATCATGTTCTTTGTTGCTCTTGCGGGCTATTTGGTAATGCTCTTGGGTCTGTGGAAGTCAAAAGCCGCAGGGGATGGCATTTTTGGAAGAATCTCCCTGGGTATCTTTATTGCTGGGCTGGTTTCATTACTCATTGCCTGGCTGGCTCAATTAATTAAGAAGGACCCAAATTTTTTCCTCTACCCTGTGGGAGGAATATTCCAGCTCCTCGGCGGACTTTTGACAGGGATCGCGGTTGTAACTGCCAAACGCTGGGATGGCTGGCAGAGATTTGCTCCACTAATACAGGGGCTGTATTACCTGCTCCTGTTCTTTCTTCTCGTAGTAAGTTCCAATCAATCCCCATCTCCGATTGGAGAGGCGCTCTGGCAAGTAACATGGTCCATCACCAGCCTGGCGCTATTTACTAAATCAAGCAACATAAATAGAATGATCGTCAAAAACGCCCAAGAGTAAAGGTTAACAACCTTACATTACAGGAACGTATGAGTTCACAGAATAAGTAAATCGAATTGGATGAATCCAGGTTGACAGGTTGGCATCTGTAATGCTGATAATATTGAAAAAAAAGAAGGAGTTGAAATTATGACAACCCTTGATAGCGTGGTCGTCGGCGCCGGTCAAGCTGGTTTAGGGATAAGCTATTTTCTCCAACAGGATAAACGCGAGCATGTCGTCTTTGAACGCGGCAGGATTGGCGAATCGTGGGTATCCCAGCGTTGGGATTCGTTCCAACTAAATACCATAAATTCCATGAACGTCTTACCCGGCTTGCCGTATAGCGGTCCGGAGCCGGATGGTTTTTGGCGCAGCGTGGATCTTGTTAATTATTTTCAAAGCTACGTTGAGCGCTTCCAATTGCCGGTCCAGACGGGGGTCGAGGTGGTTTCGGTCGAGCAGGATGAGGACGAACAGGTTTTCATAATTAAAACAAGCACCGATGGACAATCCAATGGGTCTGTGCTGAGCCGTTCCATCGTCATCGCATCCGGTGTCCAATCCACGCCAAAATATCCTGCGACGCATGCCCTGCTGCCCCCGAACATAACCCAACTGCATTCATCCGGCTACCGTAATCCAGGGGCATTACCAGCGGGTGCAGTCGTGGTGGTCGGCAGCGGGCAATCCGGTTGCCAGATTGCAGAAGATCTTCTTTCGGCCGGTCGTACGGTTTACATTTGTACCAGCAAGGTCGGGCGTGTTTTTCGCCGCTATCGAGGCCGGGATATCCTGGAGTGGTGGATCGACATGGGCTGGCTGGATGTAACCTACTCCAGCCTGGAGGATAAGTCCATCAGCCGCATCCCCCAGCCGCAGGTATCCGGGCTCGGGCGGCATGGCCACACGGTCAGCCTGCAGTCCCTGGCGCGCCAGAAGGCTGTGATCCTGGGCCATTTGCTGAATGTGGAAGGCAGCACGCTCCTCCTGGGTGACGAGGCGGCCGAGAATGTCCGCTTTGCAGATTCATTCTCGCAACGGCAGAAGGATAATATTGATGCCTACCTGAGGCAGGCTGGAATTACACCGCCGCCTCTGGAAGACGATCCGGCCGATCTGTATGATCCCCAGGCTGCCTGCGTTTCGCCCTTGAGACGACTGGATATGCGGGAGGCCAGGGTCGGCACGGTTATTTGGGCGAGTGGGTTCGAGGGTGATTTCGGTTGGATCCACCTGCCAGTATTTGACCCAAATGGCAATCCGATCCACCAACGCGGCATTTCACCGCTGAAGGGCGTATATTTCCTCGGCTTTCCGTGGCTGAATAGTCGCAAATCGGGCATAATCTATGGGATCAAAGAAGATGCCGGATATATCGCCGGGGCAATTTCAAGACAACTTGAAAGGGTCGACCACCGGGCAGGCAAACTGCCAGGGACTGCCTTAAAAAATGGGATGAGGAAATGAACCATGAACAAACTACGTGTGGTTGTGCTGGGCGCGGGGTTCGGCGGTCTCGAACTGACTGCAATGCTGTCCGAGGCGATCGCCGACCACATCGAACTGACCCTGATCGACCGGAATGATTCTTTTTTCTTCGGCTATTCCAAGTTCGATGTGATGTTCGGCCGCAAGACGTCCGAATCCGTGCGCATGGCTTACAGGAATATCGTCAAACCCGGGGTAAGCTTCCGCCAGGAAATCATCACCGCCATCGACCCTCAGAACCGGCTGGTCACGACCGACCGGGGCACCTACGAAGCGGATGTACTGGTGGTGGCGCTGGGCGCGGAGTACGACCCGCAGGCCACGCCCGGGCTGACCGATGGCGGCTACGAGTTCTACTCCTTCGCGGGCGCCGAACGCCTGCGGGATGTAATTTCCACCGTCACGAAAGGGCACGCCATCGTGGGCGTCACCTCCACGCCGTTCAAGTGCCCGCCGGCCCCGAGTGAGGCCGCCTTGCTGCTGCACGACCACCTGACCCAGCGCGGCGTGCGGGAGGCCTGCGAGATCAGCCTGGTCATGCCGTTCGGGATACCGATCCCGCCTTCGCCCGATTCATCGCGGGCACTGCTGGCGGCCTTCGCCGAGCGCGGCATCCGTTTCATCCCCAACCATCTGGTGCGGGCGCTCGACCCGCAGCGCCGGGTTGCCATCCTCGACGATGCCAGCGAGCTGCCTTACGATCTGTTCCTGGGTATCCCGAAGCACCGCGTCCCGGACGTGGTGGCAGCCAGCGGCATGACCGTGGAAGGCTGGATCCCGGTGGACCGCAAGACCCTGGCGACGCGCTACCCGGGCGTGTATGCAGTCGGCGACGTGACCAGTGTAGGCTCACCCAAGGCCGGGGTATTTGCCGAAGGTGCCGCCCGTGTGGTCGCTACTGATCTGATCGCGCAAGTGACGGGCAGCGAACCGCCCCTGCCTTACTCCGGAGCGGGTTCCTGTTACGTTGAGTTTGGCGCGCAGCGGGTCGGGCGCGTGGACGTTGACTTCTTCTCAGGGCCGGCGCCCACCGGCAGTTTCGCCGGACCCTCGGCCGCCCTGATGGGTGAGAAGGCATACTTTGGCTCCAGCCGCCGGGCACGCTGGTTTGGACTTGTTTAAGGATTCCACTGGAAGGAGGAAGGTAAGGGAATGATGAACCGTCGTGACTTGATGCTCAACCTGATCAGCGAAAACGCCGCTCCCGGGACGATCCCGGCCGGTTTTTTCATGCATTTCGATTCTGCCCATCACCAGGGCCAGGCCGCCGTTGACAAACACCTGGAATTCTTCCGGCAGACCGGCATGGACTTCGTCAAGATCCAATTCGAACTGCCGCTGCCGCCCTTTCCACAAATCCGCAAACCAGAAGACTGGGCGCATGCTCCACTATATCCGGATGAGTTCTTCGAAGCGCCGATCCGCGTGGCCGAAGGGCTGGTCAAGGCCGCCAAGAGCGAGGCCCTGGTGATCATGACGCTCTACTCGCCTTTCATGTGGGCCAGGCATCTCGACCCGCAGGCGGATATTGCCGGGCAGATGCGGGAGAACCCGGAAGTCGTCTAGAAGGGGCTGGAGATCATGACCGAAAACGTGCTGAGACTGGTGCGCGGCTGCAAGCGGGTTGGCGTGGATGGATTTTATGCCTCCACCCAGGGCGGCGAAACTTTTCGCTTTGGGGACAGCCCACTCTTCCGGAAGTATATCAAGCCAACCGACCTGGCCGTGTGGGACGAGATCCGGGACTGCACGTTCAATATCCTGCATATCTGCGATTATGAGGGCGGGTATTCGGACCTGAGCCCATTCCTGGATTACCCCGGGCAGGTGGTCAACAGCAGCCTGAAGTTGGGCGCCGAAGCTTTGACCCCCAAAGAGATCTCGCAATTATTCGGGCGGCCCTTCATGGGCGGCCTGGAACGCAAGGGCGTGATCGCGA
>JADGQB010000253.1 GCA_017882145.1 Anaerolineales bacterium | reverse complement strand
GCCATCCGCGGCTTGATGCGCTTCGGAGAAGCCTGGCCCAACCGCCACGATCTTTCTTCACTGCGCCTGCTCGGTTCGGTGGGTGAGCCGATCAACCCGGAGGCCTGGAAATGGTATCACCATGTGATTGGCAAGGACCGCTGCCCGATCATGGATACCTGGTGGCAGACCGAAACCGGGATGTTCATGATCACCCCCACCCCGGTCGTGCCGCTGAAGCCGGGTTCGGGCACGCGCCCCTATTTTGGCGCGCAGGCTGAAATCTTGGATGAGGCCGGCAATCCTGTCCCGGATGGGGAAGAAGGCTACCTGGTGTTGAACAAGCCCTGGCCGGCGATGTTACGCGGCATTTACGGCGATCCGGAGCGGTATGTCAGCCAGTATTGGAGCAAATATCCCGGCAAATATTTGACGGGTGATTCGGCCCGGCGTGACAAGGATGGCTATTTCTGGATCATCGGGCGGGTGGACGATGTGATCAAGGTTTCCGGCTATCGGCTGGGTACCGCTGAGATCGAGTCTGCCCTGGTCAGTCACCCGGCAGTCGCCGAGGCGGCCGCCATTGGCCTGCCGCATGATGTGAAAGGGACCGCCATTCACACCTTTGTCATCCTGCGGACTGGGTATGCCCCCTCGGATGAATTAAAGGAAGAGCTTCGCAAGCACGTTGGCCATGAGATGGGACCGATCGCCAAGCCCGAAGAGATCAAATTCGTGGACAAGCTGCCCAAGACGCGCTCCGGGAAGATCATGCGGCGGGTGCTCAAGGCCCGCGCACAAGGATTACCGGAAGGGGATATCTCAACCCTGGAGGATTAGATCGCCTGGCTGGCTCAGCACCGCGATTAGTGCGATGGCGGCGTTATCGGCGGCCAGGTTCGTATTGCGACTCATCCGCATGAGTTGCGGGAGCATTTGCGGATGGCCGAGGATGGTCCTGAGGATCTTGCCGGTCTGCAGGTTATACTGCTCGTCCATCATCGTCTCCAGGTCGAACGGGATGGGCGCACGCGGTCCATCACTGATGGCGCGCAAGGACAGGAGCGGGATGCCGCGTTGCGCGGCCACCTCTGCGATCCCAACCGTCTCCATTTCCAGAATGGGGTTCGTCAGCTGTCCAGGCTGGTCCTGGGTCAATTGAGCACCGCGGGTGCTGACCGCGATCCCGGAATATAAACTTGCCCGGCGCTGTTGCAGAACCTTTTCGGCCGCCTGCCAGGCAGCCTGTGACAGATGCGCCAGAGGCATAACCTGACCTAACGCCCCTTTATCCAACAGGCAGGTATTCCGGGCGGCGATCACGTCTCCGATGGCCAGGTCGGGATAGACTGCGCCGGCCACGCCGACCGATATCAGGAGCTGTGGGTGGAACGTGTCCAGCATCGCCAGCGCAGCCTGGGCGGCGCGCCGGAGACCCATACCAGATGTGACCAGCCGGCAATCGCGCTCATTCAATTGGAGCTGCTGGCAGCGGAACGGGCCGAGTGCGGAACGTTCCCATCCTTTGATCAAGCGAAGCAGCGCGCCACTTTCCTGTGGCATGGCTGCAATAATTCCAATCGTTTCCATTTGACTATGTTTCCTTGGGCAATAGCATGCTGCGCGTCTCTGAACTTGTAGGAAACTCAACTTCCTTGCATAAATAGTTATATCATCATTTATTTCCCATAACTTCATCTTCTTGTCCTGGCGGGGAGGGCGGGACGTGTGCCCCGATAGGGGTATTTGATGGCTCTCCCCTTATGAGGGTCTAGACAGCCTGCGGCTGAAACAAAAAAACGCGCCTTTTCGACGCGTCTTCTTGTCCTGGCGGGGAGGGCGGGATTCGAACCCGCGGCTGAGTTTAATCCCAGCACTCACTTAGCAGGCGAGCCCAATCGGCCACTCTGGCACCTCCCCAGATGCATTTCATCCCCGGTTGGCTGTCAGGCGGAGGGAGAGGGATTCGAACCCCCGGTGACCTTACGGCCACGACTGATTTCAAGTCAGTTGCCTTAAACCACTCGGCCATCCCTCCGGGAGTGAAGATTTTACCATAACTTGTTGGCGTTGCGAGGCATCCCACAATTTCATCCCACAATTTCATTCCATAATCTTGACAAACTAGAAAACATGTTCTATAATCCGCAAATAGAAAGTTTGTTCTATATTCAACCACAACTACAGGAGGTTGTCATGAATACCAATTTTCGGAACAATCGCGGAATCGGTTCAATGCTCAAGGGTGTCACCAGCCGGCGAGGCCTGGTCTGGGGCCTCATCATTATCTGCGCCCTGCTGGCCTTTGAGATCTTCAATTACAGCACCACCCAGTTCGCCCTGGCGGATGTTCTTGGCAGCCTGAAATTTGCCGGGATCCCGTGGGCCACGATTCTGGCAATCGCTTTCTGCGGTATTGATTTTGCCGGTATCGCCCGCCTGTTCACTCCCGAACAAGGGCGTGACGAACCCGCCGAAGTCTGGTATCTCTTCGGCGCCTGGCTGTTGGCAGCGGCCATGAATGCCACCCTTACCTGGTGGGGCGTCTCAGTCGCCATTGTCGATCATAAAAGCCTGGCCGGGGGCGTGGTTATCACCAGCACGACCCTCACGAAGGTAGTGCCGGTCTTTGTCGCCATCATGGTCTGGCTCATCCGCGTGATGGTCATCGGCAGTTTCTCGATCGCCGGGGATCGACTCTTCAGCCAGGGTGATTCGCGCATGTTACAGCGCAGCTCTCACACGGCTCTTCAGCCGGCCGGTTCGTTGACCTCACACGTGCGGCCTTCCATGACCACTCCGTTCCGTCCGGCGACGAAAGTAGCCCGAGCGGATTCGACCAACTATTCCCATAACGAACCAACCTATCACAACCTGTCCATGGGCGCCAGGCCAGCCCGCGAAGCAGAGTATATCGATAATCCCCGGAATTCCTAAGAGTTACCCAGACCCATGCCTCCCCGCTACGTCTCTCCTCCTTCTGATCAGACAGCCGCCTTAGACGAACAAGGCGGTTGTCTGTCTGGATTTCTGGTCCCACCCCTGGCAGTGCTCATTATCAGTTTTATATTGGTATGCATTTGGTTGAGCTCGGGACCGGTTTCCACGCTTGCAGCCGCTCCCGGTCAGGGGGGGGATGCCAGCCTGCTCCAAACAACCCTGAATCCGATGTCAGCGCCGGAGGCAGCCAACCCGGGGATTCCAGGAGCTATCTCTCAGATATTCCGTCCCGCAGTCCAATATTGGAGCGGTTCCATCACGACCTGGGCGGCCGCGGCCGGGTTGGACCCCAACCTGGTAGCCACGGTGATGCAGATCGAATCATGCGGCGACCCACGCGCCCTTTCGCGGGCGGGGGCAATGGGATTATTCCAGGTGATGCCCTTTCACTTTGCCGCGGGTGACGACCCTTATAACCCGGATACGAATGCAGCTCGCGGCCTGGCTTATCTAAAACGGTCCCTGGCAGCAGCCAATGGAAATGCGAGACTGGCTCTGGCCGGATATAACGGCGGGATCGGCGTAATTGGACGCCCTGAATCCACCTGGGCCTCGGAAACCCGGCATTACGCTCTCGTGGGCAGCGGGATTTATGCGGATGCCTCCAGCGGTTTGACAATAAGCCCCCGGCTGGAGGAATGGGGTGGTGCAGGTTTATGCCCTCAGGCAAATGCCCGGTTGGGGATCAATCCGTAGAGGGTAATTCTGGCGGCTTCAGGATCGGCAGGAAGATGCAGAAGGTCGTCCCTTTATTTTCTGCCGAATCGACTTCAATGTGACCCCCGTGGTGGTTGATAATCCAATAGGATATTGAAAGCCCCAACCCGAACCCGCTGGTTTTTGAGCGGGTTCTTGATTTCTCCGCCCGGAAGAAGCGCTCAAAGATATGCGGCAGATCCTCAACGGCTATGCCTTGCCCGGTATCCCGTACGATCAGGCGCGCATTTTCCCCCACTTTTCCAAGGCTGAGGTAAACATCCCCGCCCTTGGGTGTATATTTGATCGCATTCGAGACCAGGTTGATCAGCACCTGTTTTAAACGGTCACGGTCACCATTAACGATGATTTGATCTATCTCGGTCAATTTGATGTTAACGCGATCACGCGCCAGGATGCGCATTTCTTTGAATACGTCCAATAAAAGAGTATCCAGTTCAACCGGGGCAAAATAAAGTGGCAGTTTACCAGATTCAGCTTGAGCTTCCAGCAGGAGATTCCCGACCAGGCGCGTCAGTCTGTCGGACTCGTCTTCGATGGTATCCAACGATTCTTCATCCACCTGTTTCATGCGGCGCATCAGGTCCACGTTGCCTTTGATGACGGTCAGGGGGGTGCGCAATTCGTGGCTGACATCTGCCAGGAAGCGCTGCTGGGAGGTGAAGATCTGTTCCAACCGCTCAAGGGTTTCGTTGAATGCTGCGATGAATCGGCCGGTCTCATCGTGCTTGGAACCAGGATTGGGGATACGTTGTGAAAGGTCGTCGGCCCGGCTGATCTGCAGGGCGGTCTCGGTTACGGCTGAGAGCGGCGATAGCGCTTGCTCGATTGCAAACCAGGAGGCCGCGGCTGCCACGGCCATCGAAGCAGCCGCAATGATCGCGATGATCTCGAGCATGGCCGAGCGGGCCACGTCGACCACTGCCATGCTGGCAGCTACCTGCAGAATGCCGATCGGGCGATCGCCGGCCTCCAGCGGGATGGTTAGCACGCGTAGATGGCCGACGGTCGGGTAGGAATCATGGTAAATGGAGATCCTGGACTGAATTCCTAACGGGTCGAGCGGCTTGGTAAACATCCCCAAGTTTGGGGAGGAAAAACTCAAACGACCGTGCCGGTCCCAGACCTGATAACTGACATTGGTGGTCAGATTCAGGTCGGGCATGAGGCCGGGCGCGATACTCCCGGTTGAGCTGACACGCCAGTTCTTCAATAGATCGGAGTAGGTCTCGATGATCGTGTTGTCAATTTGTGTGACGAGCAGGACATTAACGAGAAAATAGACCAGTACTCCGAAAATTAGCAAAATTCCCCCGGTGAGCGCTGAATATAGGATTGTCAGGCGGAGACGCAGGGACATTACGGGTTCTCGCGCAGGACGTATCCCACGCTGCGTACGGTATGGATGAGACGTGTCTCATCCGCTGCTTCGAGTTTTTGCCGCAAATAACGAATGTAGACTTCAAGTACATTGCTTTCGCCACCGAAATCATAGCCCCAGACGCGATCAAAAATAACTTCACGCGTTAATACCTGGCGCGGATGGCGGAGGAAGAGCTCCAGCAATTCATATTCCTTGGCGGTCAATGGCACCAACCGTTTCCCGCGCGTTACCTGGCGGGAGTCGGAATCCATGGTCAGATCGCCAAACTGGTAGACCTGGTTGCGTTCGGTCTGGGTGCGGCGGAACAAAGCGCGGATACGTGCAGTCAATTCATCCAGGTTGAAGGGCTTGACGATATAATCGTCGGCTCCGGCATCCAGGCCCTGGACGCGGTCCTGAATGGTATCCTTGGCAGTCAGCATCAAGATCGGCAGGCCGCCCTGCAGCCGCAGGCGCCGGCAAACTTCCAATCCGTCCATGCCCGGGAGCATCCAGTCCAGGATGACCAAATCCGGATGATGGTCGTGAGCCAGGTTCAGGCCGGTCCGGCCATCGGTGGCGACATCCACGGTATAACCTTCGTAAGCCAGTCCCCGTTGCAGCACTTTTAGGATGGCCGGGTCGTCTTCAATAATCAGGATCCGTTCGTTCATGTGCGCCTCCATTTGAAATATACCACAAACCTTTGGTAGAATGGAGTGCATGCGCTTATCCAAACGTATTTTCGATCTTCTGACAACTTCGCTGGGGTTGATCATCATCCTGCCGCTGATGTTGGTGATAAGCCTGGTGGTCTGGATCTTCCTGGGAATCCCCGTACTGTTCCGGCAGCAACGTCCCGGCTATAAGGGTCG
>JADGQB010000252.1 GCA_017882145.1 Anaerolineales bacterium | reverse complement strand
GGGGGACGGTTGATAATATTTAGTCAAAAATTCATCGTTCATCTTCCACCTCCCACTCCGCATGGAGTTTCTGTATGACGCGGCTTAGGATTGTGCCGACGTTCGTTTCGCTTAGGCGGGTCAACCCGGCGATCTGGCGGTTTGTCATTCGCCCGCCATATTTGAGGGCGATCAGTTCGTGCTCACGATCCGGCAAACCTGCCAGCAGAGACGAGAGACGGGAAAACTCCTGCCGGCGCTGGACTGCCTCCTCCACTGAGGCAGGATCGGCCTGTTCGTGGAACTCATTCAGTGAGAGCTCGCGGCGGGGCCGTCGAAAGTGGTCGGCAGCCGCGTTCCGGGCGATTGTAAAGAGCCAGGTGGAGAAAGTAGCAAGATTGCGCCGATAGTGCATCCGCCCGTGCCAAGCTTTCTCGAAGGTTGCAGCGGTGAGATCCTGGGCGAGAAGGTCGTCTCCGACCCGGTATCTAAAAAAGTTATACACGCGCGGCTCGAGCTCGGCGTAGACCATCTCCCAGTCCACTACGTCTGTCAATATTCGAACTCCCGTTGTAATATGAGTTTGTGAGTCCATCTTGTTTAATTATACGTACTCGTGGAAGAAGTATCACACTCCATAGTACTCCTTCTGGTTGTCTTGAACTTCGGGTGCGACGTTGAAGGTGACTTTGCGGTCAGTCTGCTTCAGTTGGGTCGTGTTCTCTTCGATGCTGACGAGCTGCCAGAGGACTTTGCCGAGAACCTGAGTAACAGGCTGGATGTAGAAAGCGAAGTCCAGATCGCCGCTTTGCGAGACCCATGCCGATAAACCTTACTCTGGCCGAGCTGGTTCTGATGAGTTATTTATAAAGACTTGATGGGTTGCCAAGAAATGGAAAGCAGTCCAACAAATCGCCGTATAATACCCTTAATCGGATTTTATCCCCTGACGGGGACATTCCCTTGACAGGGACATTCCCCTGACGGGGACACCCGACAGAACCGGGTGCCCTGCAAAACACGCAGGACAAGCAGGCAGGTACGATCCGTCTATAAGCAGTTATACAATCCGCTTATACGCTAGTTGGGTTGACCTTTCGCATATGGCTGCAACAATCTTTTTGATACTATTTACATGGGAAAAATGAGTTTTACACAAGAAGAAATTATTCGTAGTGGGTATAAACTTCAGGCAGCTCCTGTTGACTCTTGGCGTTTTTATGACGAAATAAATCCAATCCCTGGTTACTTTCAATTCGATTGGCTTAGCAGCAGACACCCAGATCTCTATCATCAATTCGCTTTATCCACCGTTGGCCTGATGGAAAAGCTGCACACCATAATTGACCTAACAGGTTGTGATGTCCTTGATATTGGAGCTGGAACAGGACGATCCGCTATGGGGGCAGCCCAAAAGGCAAAAAGGGTATTTGCTGTTGATTTCTATTTGTCGGTTGTACTTTTTGGTAAAAGCCAATTACAACGAACCAATCTAGCAAATGTCCATTATATAAATGGTGATCGAGAACATTTACCCCTGCCAGAAAATAGCGTTGATGTTGTGATTAATGCTTGGGCTGAATTGAATCCAAAAGAAGCTTACCGAGTATTGAAACCTAATGGTTATCTCATTCAATTGGGCGCAATCCCAAATGCACTTTGCGGAGAACTCACTTCCGAACTCGCGCCTGATTATCCATGGTTGCCAAAGGATTGTGCTCCCGCAGAAGTATTTAACCCAACATATCCTGACAGACAGGATACCGCTGACAATTCCATTTGGAATGGCATACCGGTAATAGGCTCAATCAATATTCATCAGTTTACATATGTGGCGCACTATCAGAATTACTCTGAAGCGGCTTGCATAACTGGACGCCTGTATGGATCAAAAGCCAAACGCTACTTTATGACAAGAGAACAATCAACCTTTTCATGGCGATTACAGATCATCATGGGACAGGTATGTAAATGAGCTTTGGATAAGCTGCTGAAGTTGTAGTTGAGCGAGTGAAAATTGGAAAAGCGCTAAAAAAGCCAGGTCAACCCAACACCGGCAGTCGGACCCTTGGAAGTACGCCAAGGCCAGGCAGCGGCTCCGCCGCTACCGCTGAGCTATTTCGTTAGCCGGCTGGTTGCGACGCAGCAAAAGGTAGTTTATGCAAATATTGATGATCGGTCACAGTACCGTCCTGATCGAGACAGATGGGCAAAGAGTTGTCACTGACCCATATTTCGGCACATGGGGAAACCCGGCCTTCAGCCGTCTTAATCCACCAGCCAGGACGCGAGAAGAATTACGGGATGTAAACCTGGTTTTGCTTTCACACAACCATTGGGACCACGTTGATAGGCGGTTCTTTCGTTCGTTATCCAGTAGCGTACCGGTTGCTGCGCCAAACCAGACAACCTGGCTAACAAAATGGCAAGGGGCACAGAATGTGATCGGCCTCAAGGTATGGGAAAGCCGACAGTTTGGTACGTTGAAAATAACGGCTGTGCCAGCGAGCCACATCGCGATGACAACCGGCTTTGTACTTCAAAGTGAAAACAAGCAAGTTTATTTCGCGGGCGACACCTATTACGGTCCCTTTATGAAAGAAATCGGCAATCGCTTTCAACTTGATGCGGCCCTCATGCCGGTAACGACTTATCGCCTGCCGATGACAATGGGTGAGCAAGCAGCAGTACGGGCCGTACAGGACCTTTCGCCCAAAGTGGTCATTCCCATCCATCTCGGGATCAGGCCGCGCTTTCCATTCCTGCGCACAAACCAGACCATTGTAGGATTCGAGCGACGATTACGGGAAGCCAATTTGGAGACCAAAGTAATCATCCTTAAAGACGGTGAAACATGGAATTGGCCCGGCAAAACATAAATTGGGCTCTTGCAAAAGTCAGAAGGTAAATCGCATGCACAGCTTTTATCCGCTAATACCACTGCGTGGCACACTTCTTCACTAATCAACAGATAAACTCGTGGGGATTGGCGGAGATTAGCGGATTAAATAAAATGTAAGATATTTATGCAAGCGATCTAATAAAAAAGGAATACCATAATAATGGATAAAAGGGTTAAGTTTGACTTCGAGATTGAATTTACAAACGGCGGCGGAATACAGGGCCAGGATTTTCGGCTTGATATTGAGGCTGACAGCATTTCTGAAAAAAAGCTTGCCGATTATTCGGGATCGTGATTTTTCAACTTTGGATTGCTTGTGCTGAAAATTTCATCCATGTAATGTGAAACGGTGAGAACCGGATGGTAAATCAGCATGCGCGGACCGGCATACCCCATAATGGTGCGCGCCATTTCCCGCATATCATTTTTATAGCAATGAACAGGGCATTTTCGACAGGTGGGTTTGGTATCGTGAAAAGGACACTTCTCAATTCGCTGGATTGCGTAGGCGAGGAAGGTGTCGCATTGCGCGCATAAAGTCCCGGCGGTTTGGTGATGCCCGTGACAATAAATTTCCAGCATGGCTTGCATGGTGCGGCGTTCGCGAATTAAGCGGCTCGATGAAGTAGGCATGTGTTCGTTCAGTATAATCCAAAAGTGTTTTACAGATGCCACCCGTCTGTGGGGGAAGTAGGGCCTTCTCAAAGTCATAAACCTACTCATTTGTGTAATTGCGAGGAGGGTGCTTTCCCCGACGAAGCAACCTGTACCACAAAGTGGCATCCCTATGTAGTCAGGAGATTGCTTCGCTCGCTGAAAAACGCTCGTTCGCAATGACATTCAAGGACTTTAGGAAGGCCCTGGTGGGAGAAGCCAGCCGATGGGCAGATCTCGTATCAGTCGCCGCCAGGCTTAGAGGGTTGTGAGTATGTGCTCAAAGGGTGTTTTTTACCCGGCATAAATCGAATATAATAGGTGCATGTTCGCCTGTTTTGACAAAAAGTTGTCTCAAATATTTACCAAATTTGATACATTGCTTACTCCCAAAAGGTGAGCAGTATCACTTAGATGCCCCTGTAGCTCAACGGACAGAGCACCTGCCTTCTAAGCAGTAGGTTGTGGGTTCGAATCCCGCCAGGGGCGCAACCCCCATCCCGGCCTTCCCCCTTTTTCTCCGAAAAATGGGGAATGAGCGGAAGGGAAATAGGAGGTACCATGACAATCGAACGAACTGGTGTAATAAAATTCAGAGGACAGGATGTAACCGTCCTGGGTGGGGATTTGAAAGCGGGTGAAGCTGCCCCGGAGTTTACCGTTCAGAACCTGGATTGGGCGCAATTCCATGGATTGGCGGATACGGCTGGGAAAGTCCGTATTATTTCGGCCGTCCTTTCGCTGGAAACGGATGTGTGTGACCGCGAGACCAGGCGCTTCAACCAGGAAGCCGCCTCCCTGGGCAAGGATATCGCCATCCTGGTCATCAGCGCCGACCTGCCCTATACCCAGAAACGCTGGTGTGGGGCGGCGGGGGTGGACCAGGTGACCGTGCTCTCCGATCACATGACGACTGATTTTGGCTTAAAGTACGGCGTCCTGATCAAGGAAGCGCGTGTCTTGCGCCGGGCGGTCTTCGTGGTGGACCGGAGCGGAAAGCTCATCTACGTGGCGTATATGAAAGCCCTGGGAGATGAGCCGGATTATGCTGAAGTCCTGAAGGCTGCCAAGGCGGCGCTCGCGTAAGGAGAAGGTTATGACTTCATTACCCTGGAAGCCAGAATTTCAATTGGAGCGGACGTTTTCCGGCTTGCGCGCGATCGGCTGGCAAGTCAATGCCCATTCGTATACCTGGAGTCCTCCAACGGATGTATATGAGACGGAGGCCAGTTTCGTTGTACGGGTGGAAGTGGCCGGGATGCGCGAGTCCGATTTCACCATTAACGCCGAGGATAATTTCCTGGTCATCAGCGGCGTGCGCAGCGAGTCGCCGGAATGGCGTGAGTATCGCCAGATGGAAATCCGTTTCGGTGAATTCAGTACGGCGGTCGAACTGCCGCTGGGCGTGGATGTCAGCAAAGCTGATGCGGATTACAAGGATGGCTTTCTTACGGTCATCCTGCCGAAACTTAAACCGACTATCGTACCGATCAAAGGCTGATTTTTCCTTATGTCTGCAACCCGTTGGAATACCGGTCAGTTGGAAATCCTGGATTGGCTGCAGGATCCTGACAAGTCACTGAAAGACTTGCTGCTGCCGTCCATATTTACACGTCTCCAGAAAAAAGATGGCCAGGATAAAGACCCGGTGACCGGAACTCCGGTGGAAGCCGAGCCGGTCAAGTACCCGGATATCCTACCGATCCTGCCTTTGCGCGGGGTGGTCGTTTATCCCCAGACAGCTGTCCCGCTGACCATTGGCCAGATGCGTTCGATCAAGCTGGTCGACGAGGTCTCGCTCACACCGGGAAAACTGATCGGCCTGGTGGCGGCGCGCGACCCGGATATCGAAGAACCCGGCCCGACGGACCTGTATCCGATGGGCACGATTGCAACCATCCACCAGTTGTTCCGCGTGCCGGATAATACCATCCGCCTGCTGGTCCAGGGTTTGGTGCGCTTCCGGTTGGGTGAGTTCGTCCAGACCGAACCGTATCTCAAGGCCAGGGTCGAGGTGTCCGCCGAGACGGTTGAGAGCGGACTGGAAATTGTAGCGTTGGCGCGTTCCGCCCGCGACCAGTTCGAGCAGATCTCGGCTTTGACCCCTTCCATCCCGCGCGAACTGGTGAGCTCCATCACTTCGCTGGAAGACCCGCTCCAGACCGCGTACACGATCGCCAACTTCCAGCGCATCGATTTGCAGGATGCACAGAACCTGTTGGAACTTGACTCGACCAAAGCCAAGCTGGAAAAACTGGTCGACCTGCTGGTGCGCGAGACCGAAGTGTTGAGCCTGGGCGCCAAAATCCAGAACACGGCCCGCTCGGGGATTGAAAAAGTCCAGCGCGATTACTTCCTGCGCGAACAAATGAAGGCCATCCAGAAGGAACTGGGTGAAAACGACGAGCAGACGGTC
>JADGQB010000052.1 GCA_017882145.1 Anaerolineales bacterium | reverse complement strand
TTTTGCCACTTGATGGAATTGGTGCCACGCCGGTCAATGATTTTATCAAAATCGTACAACAAAGCAAGCCTCCTCAGGATTGGTGTTCTCCCCCGTAGTTAGCGGTTATCCTGCCGGTTTTAAGGTTAGATGGTCTTTCGTCTCTGCCACGATGGTCCAGCTGCCGGATGCCGCGACCTGGGCGAGTGTTTGGCTGCGCGGCTGGTGTCCATCGTCGAGGATCAGGGTCCCGTCCGGTTTGGCGATCCGTTTCAGCTCGGCCAGGAATGCGTTTTTATCACGGATGGCAAAGAACAGGTCGATGGCAGTCACCAGCTCGGCTACGTGCCCGGGCAGGCCGCTGTCATAGCCGTGTGCCAGGATTGGTTCAACATTGTCAAGACCGAATCTCTCCATTTTTTGGCGAACCAGGTCGATGGCCATTGCGTGGATATCGACCGCATAAACCCTGCCCTGCCTTCCGGCCAGGCGCGAATAATGAACCGTGTAGCGGCCCGGCCCGCAGCCGTAGTCCACCACGGTCATGCCAGGCCGGATGCCGAAACCTGCCACGCGCTTCTCGATATGGGAAAAGAGGACATCGATCACGTTCATGGTGAAAACCATGAGCCTGTATTGCATGTCCGACATGAGTTCGTTTTGTGTGCCAGTCAAAGCGTGTTCCTTAAAACGCCATACACCGCTCTCATCAGTCTGAGGCCTCGCGTACAATATACAAAGGCCGGCCCTTGACCTCGTCGTAGATGCGCCCGAGATACTCACCCAGCACGCCCAACGAAATCAATTGGACCCCGCCCAGGAAGAGAACCGCGATCAGCGTAGTGGCCTGGCCCAGGAAGGCGCCATGCCCAATCAGACGCATAATGATCACCACCGGAATCGCCACGATCGAAAGGCCGGCCGAGACAAAACCGAAATAGGTTGCCAGCTGCAGCGGAAAATAAGAGAAGCCGGTGATGGCATTCAAGGCCAGTTTGAGCATCTTGTTGAAAGGGTACTTGGTGGTACCCGAAAAGCGAGTGGCCCGTTTATAGGGTACCCCAATTTGCCGGAAGCCCACCCAGGCCGACATGCCGCGTGGAAAACGGTACTTCTCGCGCATGGTCTTGAGCACTTCCACCACCTTGCGGTCCATCAGGCGGAAATCACCACTATCCACGGGGATTTTAACTTCGGTGATGCGGTGGACAACCCGGTAGAACAAAGCCGCGGTGGTTTTCTTTAACCAGGTCTCGCCTTCACGTTCGGCCCTGACCGCATAAACCACTTCATAGCCCTCGCGCCACTTGGCGATCAGGTCGGGGATGACCTCGGGCGGGTCCTGCAGGTCGGAATCCATAATGATGACCGCCTCGCCGCGTGCATAATCCCAACCGGCTGTGATGGCCACCTGGTGACCGAAGTTGCGGGCGAAGATCACCAGGCGGACGTGCTTATCCTGTTGAGAAAGTGCACGGATGGCTTCGGTTGACCCGTCTGAGGAGCCGTCGTCCACCAGGATCAATTCCCAGGTGGCATGCGTGGATGTCATGATATCGCGCACACGCCGGTAAAGTTCCGGGATGTTCTCCAATTCGTTAAAAATCGGGGCAACTATCGAAAATGTGACAGCCATATCAATGCTTCTTCTTTCTGGAAATTCTGGTCTTAATGGCAGCTATCTTTTCGGGCCCGGTAGGCAGGGCTTTCTGCGGGACGAAAAATCCCGCTGAAGGGAAAGGTGGCATGCCCAAAATACGCCGTCGCAAGTAGTCAAAGATCACCACCAACGAAGCAAGCACCGGCACAATTATCAAAGCGCCCAGGATGCCCCACAATATTGTCGCCAGCAGGATGGAGATCAGGACCAGGGCCTCGTGCATCTGGACGCTCCGGCCCATGATGACCGGGCGTACCCAGAAATTCTTAATGGAAATCAGAATAAGGTAGACAGCCAGTGTGATCAATCCGACAATGATATGGCTGGCCGGCATCCAACTCCAATTTGATCCCTCGAGCATCGCCACACCCACCGCCAACATGGCCGCTAAGAAGGGCCCAACATCCGGAATCAAGGTTAGAAAGCCGGCAATGACACCCAGCACGAGCGCTCCAGGAATGCCAATAATTGTCCAGGCGATGGTAAATGCCACACCGACAATCAGCATCAGTAAAATCTGGCCGCGCAAATAGCTCATCCAAATGGTGCGTACCCGTCCATAGAGTTCATTGAGTTCCGGTGTAAATTTCTCGGGAAATGAGCCGATGAAACCGTTGCGGAGACTTGGCCATTCCGCCAGGAAATAATAGACCGCCACCAGGATGACAATCACCCAGACGGCGCCCAGGGAGGTTTTTCCCAGGATTTGAAGGGCTTGGTTGGGAAGCGACGATAAGAATGTCGTGCGGAATTGAGTTAGGCGGTTTGCCAATTGCCCAAAATCAATCGGAATACCCGGGATCGAGATCGGCTGTTCCAGGAAGATTATCAACTGGTTGAAAAGATTGACCACATCCGTAATTACTTGTGAGGATTCGTCAAAGAAGAGCGAGGTTAGTGAGGCTGGAGTGCCTATGAAAAGCACCAGGGTAATTATGTAGACCACGTTGACCGAGCCGGAGCGCGACAAGCGTGTGCGACTGCTAAGGAAATTAACCGCTGGATTGATCAGGTAAGCAATAAACGCCGCAATGATCAAAGGCTCAAGGACGCTGCGGATGAACCAAAGCATCACTACGAACAGCAGGGCTACCAATCCGAAGACGAGGTAACGAACAGGTAAACTCCACTGACTGTCCTGGTTCATAGCAATCGCTTGAGCGCTTCCAAAGTTGGCTCGATCACCGGGGCTGGTTTGACAGCCTGCATGGCGGCGCGCACATCCTTCAATCCGGAACCGGTGTTCAACACCAGTACCGGGTCGCCGGCGTCGATAACCCCCTGCCCGATGGCTTTAACCAGCCCGGCATAAGCAGTTGCACCGGCAGGTTCGGCGAAGATGCCCTGTGGGCCGAGAGCAGCGATGGCCTGCAGGATTTCATCATCGCTTACCAATATGTATGTGCCGCCGGTTTCGCGGGCGGCGCGCACGGCACGCACACCATCCCGAGGCAGATCCACCGAGATGCTATCGGCAATGGTGTTGGCAGAGATGGGGATGATCTGTTCTGTTCCGGCGTGGAAGGCATTTGCGATCGCGGCGGAACCTTCTGCCTGCACGCCGATAATGCGTGGAATACGTTCTATCCATCCCAAGACCAGCAGGTCTTTGAAACCCTTATGGATACCAGAGATGATATTCCCATCCCCGACCGAGACGAAAATTGTCAACGGGGGGTGTTGATCGAGCAGATTACCCGGTTCATGCCAGGTATGGTGTTCCACATCCCACCATTCCCAGATTTCCAGGGCGGCGGTCTTCTTCCCCTCGGCGGTAAAGGGATTGTAGCCCGTGTTGCGGCAGTACCAGCCGAATTCCTCGGCGGCCTGGATGGTCAAGTCAAAAGCTTCATCGTAGGTGCCATCCACAAGGATGACTTTTGCGCCGAAAACCAGCAACTGCGCCACTTTGGCCGGGGGAGCAGATTTTGGCGCGAAGATAACCGCTTTCTGCCCGACCGCCGCCGACATGCCAGCCAGGGCTGCTCCGGCATTGCCGGTTGAGGCAGTGACGATGGTCTCGGCCGCGATCTCACGCGCCCGGGCCACGACCACCGCGCTGGCGCGGTCTTTGAAGGAGGCAGTCGGGTTACGACTTTCATCCTTGAGCCAGAGATGGTCCAGGCCCAGCTCCTGCGCCAGCCGTTCCAGTTGATAGACAGGCGTCCAGCCGGCGCGCCGGATGGGGGTGCCTTCACCGCCCGGATCAGGCACTGGCAGGAGCGGCAGGTAACGCCAGAGTGACTCTTCGGCACGGTTCATGAGGTCTTCAGGTTGGTATTTCAGGCGGATGGCATCGTAATCCAGAACCACGTCAAGGTTGCCGCCATCTTTGGGGCAGGTGTAGGTCACCTGGCCTGGGAGATATTCGGTGTTACACAAGGAACAACGGTAGCCAACAAAATTCGATTTTGCCATATCCCCATTATAACGTAGGGGCGGAGCAACATCAGGAAATCAGGTTGTGGAGGAAAAGAAAAGGGGCGGATCATCATCCGCCCCAGCCAGGGTTATTCTGATTCAAATGGGACGCCCAGCGAAGCCGGCGGCGAGGCTCGCAGCGCCCTGAGCAACTTCATCAAGGCGCGGCGGGTCCTTTCCGGCATGGCAGCCAGCATGCGGGAGACCCATTCGGCGTCGCTGATGTTGACCAGCAACAGGGTCAGGATCATCAACGGGAATGGAGCCACTTGCAGGACCTGGGTCGGGATACCCGGCAGTTTTGATTGCAGCACCAGCCCGAGCCACTGCAGAAAAGCGAACAGGTAGGCACCGAAAGCCGCCCGCAGCGGATTCCATCCGCCGAAGATGGTGATCGACAGGGCAATCCAGCCTATGCCATCCAGCCCGGATTGGGTGCCCATCCAGCCGGCTTTGACACTTAGCGAGTAGGCTGGGCCGGCCAGGCCAGCAATGGCTCCACCAATGATGGTGTAGATGTAGCGCATGCGGTTGACGTTGGCGCCGCGCACGAAAGCCGCCGCCGGGCGTTCACCGATCCCGCGCAGCATCAATCCAGGCCGGGTGTGGAAGATCCACAACCAGGCCAGGAAGATGATCAGGTAACTGAGATAAGTGATCAAGTCCTGCTTGAAGAACAAAGTCCCGATGACCGGGATGTCTTTTAGAACAGGGATGGACCAGCCAGGCAAGCGCGGTCCGGACTGGTTCAAAACCGGCACTCCCAGGAAATAGGCCAGGTCACGGCAGGCCAGCGCCAGAACGAAACCGACCGCCACCTGGGATTGTTTGAGGGTGATGCTGCTGAAGGCGATGACCAACGCCACGATTGCCCCGATCAGCATCCCGGCCAGAAAACCGAGCGGTACGCTGCCGGTCTTGTAGGCGATCGTAAATCCGCCCATGGCCGCCAGCAGGACCGTACCGTTCAAGGACAGGTTAATGATCCCGGCCCGCTCGGTGATGGTCTCGCCAATCACAGCAAACAATACCGGGGCAGCCGCTGCCAGGACACCTGCCAAACCAACCAGGAGAGTATTTAATTCCATCACAGCTCCTAATTCTTTTTAATAAAACGCTGGCGGGCACCTTCGCCCAACAAAACCAGTAAAACCAGCAAGTCCTGCAGGACACCTGCGAAGGACGAGTCCAGTTTATAAATGATCTGCAATTGAACGCTGCCGGTGTTCAGGGCGGCGAAGAGGAACGCGATTGGCGCGGCCCAGAGCGCCTGGTAATTTATCAACATCGCCACCAGCAAACCCAGGAATCCGTAGCCATTGGAAATGTTCGGAAGCAAGCGGTGATATATGCCCATAACCTGGATGCCGCCTGCCAGGCCTGCAAACGCTCCACACAACAGGAAGGCGAACATGCTGTATTGCCAGGTGGGCACGCCCATCAGAAAGGCGGCCTTGCTATTCTTGCCGACCGCTTTCAGGCGCAGACCAAAATGGGTGCCTCGCAAAAGCAGGTAAACCAGCGCGATGACCAGGACGGATATTACTAGCGACCAGATGCTTAATTCCGTGCCCGGCAAGGTCGGCAGCCAGAGGGCCTGGTCAAACGGCTGGGTGCCCGACATCGAGCCAACCCCGGGCCGCTTCCACGGACCGAAGACCAGGTAAATGGTCAGGGCAGTTGCGACAAAGTTCAGACCCAGACCGCCGAAGATCTCGTTCACCCCACCGAAAGTCTTGAGCGCGCCGGCCAGGGCAGCCCAGATCGCTCCCCCCAAAATCCCGGCCAGGATGCCCAGGATTATGATCAGGGCCGGCGGCAGGGCGGCATGCTCGAACAGGCGCAGCATCCCGGTGGCAAAAATGGCGCCCAGGGTCATCTGGCCTTCCATACCGATATTCCATAACCCGGCTGCGAAAGTGATCAGCACCCCGGCGGTGGTCAGGAGCAACGGCGACCAGGTGATCAGCACGGCTACCACGTTGCGGGTCGAGCCAAAAGCGCCGCTCAGGATGCTCAGATAGGCTTTAAGCGGCGGCGCACCAGCTGCCACCAGGATAAGCGTCGTAATCAACAGCGCCAGGACCAGCGCGCCAACTTGAAAACCAAGGTTGACCCAGGTATTCTTTTTCATGCACCCTTCCCTGATGTGGATTCACTGACCTGCTCGCCAGGCTTGGTGGGCCAGCCTTTCCCGCCGATCAACTCCCCAAGTTTCTCTGTGGTCAGGGTGGCGGCCTCAATCGGCGGGGTCACCTTGCCACTGAAAAAGACCATCACCCGGTCACTGTACTGTAAGATTTCTTCCAGGTCAGACGAAACGAAAAAGATCGACATTCCCTGCTTGCAGCGCAGCTTGAGTTTCGACCAGATGTAGATGGTAGACTCGATATCCAGACCGCGCGTCGGATGCTCCAGCAGCAGTAGATCAAGCTGTTCTCGCAGCAAGGCCAGCAAAGCCCTTTGCTGGTTGCCTCCAGACAGGGACTCGACGGTATTCGCCGGAGTACCACGCACGTTGAATTCGGAAATGCGCCGTTGGGCCAGCAGGCGGCCTTTCTCCCAGTTGATAAAGAATCCTTTGGGCTCTTCCGCAAGGATGAAATGCTCGGTCAAATTCAAGCCGGGTACCAGGCCTTCTTCCAGGCGCGCGGCCGGCAGGAATGCCACATCGTGCGCCTTGAAAGTCTGGTATGACCGGCCGGTCAGGTCTCGACCGTCGATCAGGATTTTTCCGCCCACCGTGCGTGTCATGCCACCTACGGCCCTTAAAAACAATCCCTGGCCGCTGCCTTCCATGCCGGCCAGACCGATTACCTCACCGCAATGGACGGTGAGACTGACATCCCGAACCTTGAGCCGGTAATCTTCAACCGATAATTTGGAGAGGCTGACAATTTCTTTTTCCACCCCGCAGGGATTGCGCGCCCCCACCGAAATGGCCTTCCCAAACATCATCTCAACCAGTTGTTTCGTAACGTAAGGCGGTTTGGCCTCGCCAACCAGGACACCCTGGCGGAGGACCGCCACGCTACTGCACAGGCCTTCCACATCTTCCAGCTTATGGGATACAAATAAAACAGCCTTGCCCTGCGAGGCCAATAAGCGCAGCGCCGCAAATAGTTTTTCTTTTTGGGCGGCACTGATCCCGGTGGTGGGTTCATCGAAAATCAAGACCCTGGCTCCCAACCAGATCAGGCGCAAAATTTCCAACTGTTGGCGTTCCCCCACCGTAAGTGAATCGACATAGGTTTCAGGATCAAGAGAAAATGAGAACTGTTCTGCCAGTTTCTTAAAATCCTGCACGGCCTCGGCCTGGCCCATCGGGAGGTTGCCTTTCCGACCCAGGATGAAATCATCGATAACGCGCATGGGTGGAAAGTCCAACGGATCCTGATGCAACATGCCGATACCATGTTTAATAGCATCTGCTGGCGATTGAATAATGACCGGTTGACCTTCCAGAAGGATCTGGCCTTTATCCGCCCTGAAAAAACCGGATAAGATCTTCATTAGCGTACTTTTTCCGGCCCCGTTTTCCCCCAGGATACCCTGAATCGTTCCGGCCGGAATGGTCAGGTTGATAGCTACATTTGCACGGACAGCACCGAAAGTTTTATAAATGTCCTTCAGTTCGACATTCATGTTTTTTTCCTGATTCAGCACCAGTTTTGATCAAAGGGAATTGCCCACAGATAAGAAAATGGGGGGAAGGCTGGGCCTTCCCCCCTGTGTTCAAAATGGGTTACTTGGCAACGCTGTCGCCTTGCATACCTTCGAGAAGTTGCGGGAGGTACCAGATCTGCAGGTCGGTAGCAGCCGCGCCATCCGCCAGGTAAACGGACTTATCCTGGAGGTTCAATGGGCCTTTCCAAAGATTCAGGCCACCAGCCAACTCGGCGATAAAAGCATCGAGCTTGGTGGAGTTGTCTGCACTCAAGCCATTGCCCTTGTTGAAGCCGACGGCGCTGGTATCAGGATTGTTGATATTGGTCCAATCCGGAGCGTTCCATTGGAAACCTTGAGTCCATGAGCCATCAACGGCGGTCTTAACAATAGACAGATAGGCAGGGCCCCAATTGAAGTACGGGACGCCCAGGCAAATATCCGGAGCCACACCGCAGTTGCTCTTGTAATCATAGGCAAGCGCCCAGACAGCCTTACCGGCCTGTTTAGCCTTCTCAGCCTGAACCAAAGCTTCGGTGGTGTCGATACCGGAGATAACCACATCATAGCCGGTGTTGTAGAAATTATCGGCAACCTGGGACGGGTCGGAGGTGACACCCGGGATGTTGAACCAGAAGCCGATCCAGGTGACCGTGAAGGTCAGGTTGGCGGCATCTTTCTTCAGAACGTTGGTCCAGCAATATTTGGCGCCAAGGAAGGCCGAAGCTGCCAGGCGGCGGGTTTCATCATTGATCAATGGACCAAGGAAGCCAATTTTGCCAGTCTGCGTGGTCAGAGCGGCTGCACACCCGGCGACCATCTTCATGTATTCCATGCGGCCCATGACATCGAACTGGTTGGCCGAAACCGTGTAGTTCTTGCCATCTTTCCAGGTCCAGTCATCTGATACGCCAACTACATAAATATTAGGATTCGCCTGAGCAAATTTGAGGGCTTCATCCTTCATATCGTCCGAGTTGAAGAAGACCAATTTGGCACCCTGCGAAACCAATTGGGCGGCCAGTTGGGAGGCCGTCTGTCCCGGATAAGCCGGAGAGCCGGAATATACATTTTCAAGGTAGAGCATCTTTGAGCCGGCGATTTTCTGCTCGACATACTGGCCGCCATCATAGGTAGCCTGGCTCCAGCCCTGGTCGTTGTGAGGTCCGACCAGAAGCATGCCGAAGACGAAAGGCGCCGCGGTGGCGGCGGGGGCCGGCGGCTGAGTGGCAGTCGGGGCCGGTGGTTGTGTGGCAGGCGGCTGCGTAGCAGGCGGGGGTGTGGCTGGAGCCTGGGTGACAGGAGTCGGGGTCGGGCCGCAGGCCGAGAGCACCATAACAAGCGCCATGGCCAGTAAGGCGAAGGTCATTACATTTTTACGCATAGGTTACTCCTCCAAGAGTAAGTAGAGTGAGAGTAGAAAAGGAACACTTGATTTAAGTTGAACGAACCACATGCCCCTTCAACCACCTCCTTTCGAGTGCGAACTATGAACCTGATTGTCTAAACAACACAAATTTTATCACGGGCAAATACCTTAAAAGTTACGGCACGATAAGTGTGCCGGTTTCACCTTTGAGCGCGCGACCGATGTTCTCGGGATTGGTGATGATGGCTTGCTTGCCGCCGGCTTCCAAGTACCATAGTATAGCCTGAATTTTGGGAGCCATCGAGCCTTTTGCGAAATGCGTGCCTTCAGCCAGGTACTGTTTGGCTTCTGCCAGGGTCATGCGGTCAATCCACTTCTGGTCAGGTTTACCGAAGTTGATGGCAACTTTCTCAACGGCTGTGGATATGAGGAACAGATCGGCTTTGATGAGACGCGCCAGCAGGCTGGAAGCATAGTCTTTGTCGATGACCGCCGCGATCCCTTGATATTGGCCTTCGCCGGCATCGATGACCGGAATTCCTCCGCCGCCGACCGTGACAACCACGGTCCCGGCCTTGATGAGAGTCTCAACCGATTCGAGTTCGACCACTTCCTGGGGGAGCGGCGAGGCAACCACGCGCCGCCAGCCACGCCCGGCATCTTCCACCACGCTCCAGCCAAGGTCCTTCTCACGGCGTTTGGCTTCGGTCGCATCCATGAAACTGCCGATCGGTTTGGAGGGTTTCTTAAAGGCTGGATCATTTTTATCCACCAGCACCTGGGTCACGACCGTGGCAACCGGTTTTTTTATGCCGCGTTTGAAAAGCTCGTTCTGAAGAGTCTGCTGCAAGGCATAACCAATCGCACCTTGAGTGTCCGCACCACACACATCCAGCGGGACTTCGTGCATGCCTTCCGTTTTGGCGGCGATCTCGGAGCGTCGCAGGATGAACCCAACTTGCGGACCGTTGCCATGGCCAATGGCCACATCCCAGCCAGCCTCGATCATGTCAGCAATATGATAGGTGGTTTCTTTTGAGGCCTGGTACTGGTCTTCGACGCTTTTATGTTTCTCGTCTTTAATCAGGGAATTGCCGCCAATGGCGACGACTGCGACTTTTTTACTCATGTTTCCTTCTCCTAGCCCATGGTCAAGGCCATGACGGCCTTCTGGGCATGCATCCGGTTTTCGGCCTCGTCATAGACAACCGATTGCGGGCCGTCCATGACCCCATCCGTGACCTCGATGTTGCGGTCAGCCGGCAATGGATGCATATAGATGGCATCCGGCTTGGCAAGTTTCATCTTGCGCTCGTCGGTGATCCAGTGTTCGTACTTTTTGATGATTTTTGCGCCTTCATCCGGATCGGGGGTGTGCACCATGGCTCCCCAGGACTTGGCATAGATAATGTCGGCATCCTTGAAAGCGGCTTCCATATCATCCACCACTTCGAAACCGGCTCCAAACTTTCTGGCCTGTTCCTCGGCCTGGGCCATGATCTCGGGCATCAACCTGAACTCGGGTGGATGCGCCAGCACCACATCCATGCCGAAGCGCGGCATTTGCAGGATGAGCGATTGGGGTACCGACATGGGCTTCTGATAAGAAGCTGCATAGGCCCACGAAACGACCATTTTTTTGCGGCGCAGGTCGCGGCCTTTTTTCTCAACGATGGTCATCAGGTCGGCCAGGCATTGGAAGGGATGGTAAATGTCGCATTGCATGTTCAGCACGGGGACACGCGAGGCTTTGGCGACCGCATTCAAGTAACCGTTGCCGATGCCCCAATCGACATGCCGGATGGCAATACCATCGTAGTAGCGGCCAAAGATTTCGCCAATTTCCTTGGGCGTATCGCCGTGGCTGATCTGGGTTGACTTGCTTTCAATGAAAGCGCCATGCCCGCCAAGTTGGGCCATGCCGGCTTCGAACGAACCGCGCGTGCGCGTGGACGAGAAGAAGAACAACATCGCGAGCACCTTGTCGCGCAGGTAGGGATGGGGTTCATTCAGGGCGCGCTTGCGCTTCAGGTCAAAAGCCACATCCAAAACGGTTTCGACCTCTTCCCTGGAGAAGTCCAGGTCGCCGATCAGGTCGCGGCCATGCAGAAAGGTTTGCATAATTTAGTCTCCTATTCCATCTTTCCCAGTACCAAAGCTAACAGCGCCATGCGCATGACTACGCCGTTGAAGGCTTCCTGCCAGTAGCGCGACCAGCGCGTGATATCCACATCGGTCGGTACCTCGTCCATGCGAGGCAGGGAATGCAGGAGGATGGCATCCGATTTAGCCTTCGTCTCGAGCAGTTCACGGGTGATCTTGTAGTTGGCGGGGGTCATACCGACGTCTTTCCCGGCGCGCTCATCGCGGCTCTTGGTGTAGTCCGGCTGGACAACCGGCTCAACCAGGATCACATCTGCGTCTGCAATGGCCTGCTCAACATGCTCGACCTCGCGGAAGTTGACGCTGAACTGCTTCAATTCGGCCTTGTATTCTTCCGTCATTGACATGTCCGGCGGGGAGACAAAGGTGATCGGGCAATCGAACTGGCTCAGAGCATAGCCAAGCGAATGCATGGTGCGCATGCGCATATCGCCCACTGCCAGCCAGGTCAAGCCGTCGATCGTGCCTTTTTCCTTAAGGACCGTGTACAGATCGGTCAGGATCTGGGTCGGGTGCTCGCCCCAGCCGTCGCCACCGTTGATGATGGGAATGGAAGCCCATTTGGCCGCTTCGTGGGGTGCGCCCTGCTGGAAATGGCGCATCACGATCACATCGCCGTAGAACTCCAGCATTTTGACCGTATCCTTGATGGATTCCTGGTAAAAGTCGCCGGCGCGTGTCATCTTGGCATCGGCGAACCCGGTCACGTGACCGCCCAGGCGGTGCATGGCAGCTTCGTGTGCCAGGCGCGTGCGGGTGGAGGGTTGATAAAAGGCAGTCACGAGGGTCTTCTCCGCGAGCAGGTCGCTGTTACGGCGGCTAACCGCAATGGGTTCCAACTCGGCGGCCACGTCGAAAACGTGGAAAAATTCTTGGCGTTCAAAATCCTTGAGGGACAGGATGTCCCGACCAGCAAAACTACGCATATTTACCTCCGGAAAAAATGTGAATAGAGAATAGGGAATGGGGAACAGGGAAAAGGGATTTGAGAAATTGGTCTCGCTTCACCAGCTTTTGTTCTCCGCACTAACCGACCTTCCGAATAACATGGAAGCGGAAATAGCCTGGCAGGAAATAACTGAATGAATAGTCCGCCACGCGGCCATCATTCGAATAGAGATACGCCACGAAGAGCAGCAGGACATCATCCCGCTGAACCTGCAGGGCGCGTGCAACTTCAGGTGTGGCTCCCACAGCCCGGATTTCTGTCCGGGATTGGACGAGCTTCGGTTCGCCGCGCTTCAGCACCAGGTCCAAAACCGAACCGGTGAACCCGTTTTGAAGCTCAGCCGGGGTCAGGATATCCGCCGGCAGAGTGTCCACCAGGTAGGCGATCGGGCGGTTTTCGGTATAGATGACACGCCCAACCCGGGTCAGGTAGGTACCAACCGGAACGTTCAGGGCTGCGGCATTATCTTCATCTGCATCCACTTGCTGTACCTGCAATTCGCCCGTCTTGACTGGCAGCCGGGTGCGCTGCGCCAGGGTCTCGATACTCTCCAGCACTTCCAACCCGGAATCGAGCACGGGTACCTTGGCAACCACGAACGTACCAACGCCCTGGCGGCGGCGGATCAATCCCTGGCCTTCAAAGGATCGCATGGCTTCACGCAGCGTGGCGCGCGAGACCCCCATACGGCGTGCCAGTTCCGGCTCGGACGGCAGGCGGCTTTCAGCGGGCAGCGAACTAATCAGTTCCGCCAGATTTGCTTGCAAACGCCGGAATGGATACTGTCCCATAAATCTCCTCCTGACCTACTGGGCCGGACCCTCAACAACCGGCAAGAAAGTGAAGTTTATACCATCTACAAGGCCCTTATCTGAGAGACGCAGTTCAGGGATGACAACCAGCGCCAGCAGGGATAATTGCATGTTGGGGTTATTCAAGTTGCAGCCGCACGCACGGAAACCTTTTAAGATCGTATTCGCCTTTCCGGCGACAATTTCAGCCTTCTCGGTGGACATCAGTCCGCCAATGGCCAATTCGACCAGGCCAATAACCTGGCCGTTTTTCACGACAACCTGGCCACCATCGACTTCAGCGAGTTTATTGGCAGCCAGGGCCATATCTTTTTCATCCGTACCGACAACGATCATTTGATGGCAATCATGGGCCACGGTGGAAGCAAATGCGCAGGGAGAATTGAACCCGAAACCGGATACCAGGCCCATCTGCACCGTCCCGCTGTTGTGATGGCGCTCAACGATGGCGGCTTTGGCCAGGTCTCGCTGCATATCTGCATGGATTTCGCCATCCTCAGCGATCACATCCCAGCGCAGGTGCCGGTTGGGCGCCTGATTTTCAATTATTCCGATGACGTTCACTCTCACTTTCTGTCCCTCTCCCTCTGGGAGAGGGGTAAGAGGTGATGGGACCGGGATGCGGAAATCTTCCGTGACCAGTGGCCGTTTTAAATGGACCGAATGGGTGGCCCAATCCGGATATTCCACTTTTGGCAGATCGATCTGTAATTTGGAATTCTCAACCGCGACCTGGCCGCGCACAATGACCAGCCCGGCATGGAAGTCATTCAGATCATCCACCAGCACGATATCGGCCCAGCGGCCCGGAGCAATCATCCCGACTTCGCGAGAAACCCCAAAATGCCCGGCGGTATTAATGGTGGCCATCTGCAAGGCGGTCATGGGGGGCAGGCCCTGCTGGATGGCATGCCGAAGGACGCGGTCAATGTGGCCTTCATTGACCAATGTGCCGGCATGACAGTCGTCGGTGCAAAGGATGAAATTGCGCGAATCCAGGTGCATTTCGGTGATCGCTTTTATGCCGGCCGCCACATCATGCCAGGCGGAACCGTAGCGCAGCATGGCTTTCATGCCCTGGCGAACGCGTGCGACCGCATCCTCCGGACGGGTGCCCTCGTGGTCATCTTCCGGGCCGCCGGCTACATAGCCATGAAATGCCGGCCCAAGATCCAGGGATGGATAATGACCGCCGATGACTTTGCCAGCCTGGCGGGTGGCCGCCAACTCTGCCAGCATCTTGTGATCGCCGGCGGCAACCCCCGGATAGTTCATCATCTCGCCCAGGCCAATCACACCCGGCCAGGTGAGCGCCTCGGCCACATCCTCAGGATCAAGCTCGGCCCCGGGAGTTTCAAAGCCCGGAGCAGAAGGTACGCAGGACGGCACCTGCATCCAGACGTGAACGGGCTGCCGGGCGGCCTCGTCTGCCATCAGCTTGATGCCCGGGAGGCCGAAGACATTCGCCATCTCGTGCGGGTCAACGAACATGCCGGTAGTGCCGCACGGCAGGACGGCCCGAACAAACTCTGTGACAGTCAACATGCCGGATTCGACATGCATATGGCCATCCAGCAGACCCGGCACCAGGTAGCGTCCGTTGGCTTCAATGACACGTGTCTGCTCGCCGATGGCATGCGCAGCATCCGGGCCGACGTAAGCGATGTGGCCGTCTTTAATGGCAATATCCGTATCCGGTATTAACTCGCCGGATTGGACGCAGACCCAGATGCCCTTGCGCAGTACCAGGTCAGCCGGCTGGCGGCCCATGGCAACATCGATCAGGCTGCGAAGCGTTAGAATGTCAGATGGCATGGGACTCCAGGGTAAAGCTCTTTACTGCCTGATACGCGCGAAGGTCGCGAAGAGCGTAAGAAAAAGAGATCAGGTTCTTTAAGTGCGTGGCCTTGGATGTGCTCATCGCGATTCCAGCAAACGTTTGGCAGCCTGGTTATGCTTCACAACGAGTTTGTGCTCATCCACTGTGACCAACTGACCTTGCTTGACTACGAACTTGCCGCCGACCACCGTGTAATCTGTACGCCGCGGTTGGCAGAACACCACGGCAGAGACGGGGTCATGCAGCGCCCCGGCATAATCCAGGGCATCCAGGCGGACGGCAAAAAAGTCGGCGCACTTGCCGGCCTCGAGCGACCCAATGTCCGAGCGGCCGAGCACGGCTGCTCCGCCGCGCGTGGCCAATTCCAAGGCAGTGCGGGCGGTCATTAATTTTCGATTGGGATCATTGGAAAGGGAAAAACCGGTAATGCCTTCCTTCAAGCGCGCCAGTAACATGGCCTGCCTGACTTCGGCCAGCAGATGCGATCCGTCGTTGCTGGCGGAGCCATCCACACCCAGGCCTACTTTTACACCGGCGGCCAGGTATTCCTTTACCGGCGCAATCCCGGAGGCCAGGCGCATGTTGGAGCTGGGACAATGCGCCACACCGCAGCCGTGTTTGGCAAAGGTCTGCAATTCGTCATTGTTCACATGCACGGCGTGGGCAAACCAGACATCCTGTCCCAGCCAGTCCACGGACTGCATGTACGGGACGGGGCGATAGCCGAATTTCTGCAGGCAGAAGGCTTGCTCATCCTCGGTCTCGGCCAGGTGGGTGTGCAGGTGCACGCCGTATTCACGCGCCAGTTTGGCGGACTGTTTCATCAGTTCCCCCGTGACGCTGAAGGGCGAGCAAGGCGCCAGGACGATTTGCACGAACGCGCCCGGCTTGGGGTCATGATAGGTCTCGATCAGCCGCTGGCTGTCGCGCAGGATGTTCGCCTCGCTGTCCACCACCGAATCTGGTGGGAGCCCGCCTTTGGATTCTCCCAGCGACATGGAGCCGCGTGAGGCCTGGATGCGCACGCCCGTCTCCCGGGCGGCGGCAATCTCATCGTCGAGCCTGGAGCCGTTTGGGAACAGGTACAGGTGGTCGGAGGCGGTGGTACAGCCGGAGAGAGCCAGTTCTGCCAGGGCGGTCTGGGTGGAGATGAAAATATCTGCGGGCGTCATTCGCGCCCAGATGGGATAAAGCGTCTTGAGCCAGTTGAACAGGTTGGCATCCTGGGCGGCCGGTACGACACGCGTCAGGGTCTGGTAGAAATGGTGGTGGGTGTTGACCAGCCCGGGCAGGAGCAAGTGGCCGGCCAGGTCGAGCACTTCGTCAGCGCTGGCGGGCAATTCGGCGGTCGGGCCGACTTTTTCGATGAAGCCATCCCGGACATAAAGACCACCGTCCGTAATTTCCCGGCGGCGGTCGTCCATCGTAACCAATATGGTTGCATTCCTGACCAGAAGGGTGGGCATAAGGAGACGTCTAGTTGTCTGACAAGTGTGCCCATAGTGTAGCAAAGAATGGAGGGAATGTCAATTGTCAGACAAGTCGGA
>JADGQB010000251.1 GCA_017882145.1 Anaerolineales bacterium | reverse complement strand
CCTCGGGTTTTCTCGGTCGAACGAGTTCCTGGCCAGTTTCAACCGGGAGAACCTGTATATCGAAGTTCAGCCCAAGCTTGACGCGGCCATCCAGGCCACCCGTTTCCTGGAACGCTTCAAAGATCAGTCCGGCATTATCTACTGCTTCTCGCGCCGGCAGGTGGATGAGCTGGCTGCCCATCTCGTTCACCGCGGCCACTCGGTCCGCCCCTACCACGCCGGGTTGGAGGATGACCAACGCCGCCGCAACCAGGAAGCTTTCATCCGTGACGACGCCCAGATCATCGTCGCCACCATTGCCTTTGGGATGGGCATAAACAAGCCGGATGTGCGCTTCGTTCTGCATTACGACCTGCCCAAAAGCATCGAAGGCTATTACCAGGAGATCGGCCGCGCCGGTCGCGATGGCCTGCCTGCTCATTGCCTGCTCCTGTACAGTTATTCGGATGTTGCCAAACTGAAATACTTTATCAACCAGAAGGAAGGGGTCGAACGCCAGGCCGCCGCGCAGCAGTTGGATGCCATTGTCCGCTTCGCCGAGGATGAGCTAAACTGTCGCCGCAAGCCGCTGTTGAGCTACTTCGGGGAACCCTATACCGTCCAGAACTGCAAAAACTGCGACAACTGTAACGCCGAAGCCCCTTCCCTGACCGACATTACCCTCCCGGCGCAGAAGTTCCTCTCCTGCGTCAAACGCACCGGCGAACGTTTTGGTGCCGCCCACGTGACCGATGTCCTGCTCGGCTCGCAAGGCGAACGCATCCTGCGCTTCGGCCATGACCGTCTTTCCACTTATGGCATCGGCAAAGAGTTGAATAAAAAACAGTGGATGCACCTGGCCCGCCAGTTCGTGCAGATGGGTTACCTTATCCAGGAGAGTGAATACCGCACCCTCAGCCTGTCTCCCAAGGCCATCCAGGCCCTCAAGGACCGCACTCCCATACTGGGTCAGTTGCAGGAAGTCGAAGAACGTGCTCCCAGGAAGGCCAACAAGCAGGAATTGGAATACAACCATGCCCTGTTCGCCCTCCTGCGAGCCAGGCGCAAGCAGCTGGCCGACGCAGCCGGACTTCCGCCCTACGTCATCTTCGCCGACCGTACCCTGGTGGAGATGGCTGCCTATGCTCCCCAGTCGCCTGAGCGCCTGCTGGACATCTCGGGCGTGGGCCAGGTCAAGGCCCGCCAGTATGGGCCGGCCTTCCTGGAAGTCTTGCAGGACTATGGCCGGAAGCATAACCTCCCCGAGAAGATCAAAGCGGTTCGCCGCGCTAAAGATGACTCCGGACGGCGTTACGTCATGGTTGCCGAGGCCTTCAATGCCGGGGAAAGTTTGACGGACCTGGTGGCCCGCTACAATGTCACGACAGCTACGATCCTGGAGCATCTCAACCGTTACCTGGCCGCCGGGCACACCCTTCGCCGCGCCGCGGAACTCCTGGCGCTTTCATCCGCCTCTCCTGACCAGCAGACCGCCGCTTTTGCTGCCTTTGCTGAATTGGGGACTGACCTGCTCAAACCGGTTTTCGACCGGCTCAACGGCGCTCTGGATTATGACGAGTTGAAGATCCTGAGGCTTTGTTATCTGAGCCAGGCCGAATAAGGGGGACTGTTGACCGGCTGGATATTGAATAAAAAAAATATTTGGGGTATAGTATTCCCATAACGATTGTCCTATTTACAGAGATACCATGTCCATTCAACCCACCGGTACCGTCACCTTTCTTTTCACAGACATCGAAGGCAGCACGCGCCTCTGGCAGGAATATCCTGAGCAGATGAAGTCCGGCCAGGCGCGGCATGAAATCCTGTTGCGCGCAGCCATCGAGCGCAATGAAGGCTATGTGTTCAAGACTGTTGGGGATGCCTTATGCGTGGCATTTCCTAACGCACTTCAGGGTGTGAAAGCCGCCCTCGAGTCGCAAGAATCCCTGGCCCGGGAAGACTGGGGTGTAACGCCGATCAAGGTGCGGATGGGCATACACACTGGTGAAGCAGAATCAATTGGTCAGGACTATCACGGCTATCTTACTTTGAGTCTCGTTCAACGCGTAATGTCCGCCGGACATGGCGGTCAGGTATTGCTTTCCAACCGCACTGCAACCCTGGTGCACGCTGAATTACCCGGGAATGTCCCCTTGCGCGACATGGGCGAACATCAACTCAAGGGGCTGCTCACTCCGGAACATATCTGGCAGCTCGTTGTGCCGGGCATGCTGCAGGATTTTCCGCCATTGGCGACCCTCAGCAGCATACCCAACAACCTGCCTGCAATGCTCAATCGTTTCGTGGGGCGCACCCATGAGCTCCGGGAGGTCAAGGAGCGGCTGGCCCAATCACGCCTGTTGACCCTGCTTGGTCCGGGCGGCACAGGCAAGACCCGCCTGGCGCTGCAAGCCGCGCAGGATTTGCTGCCCAGCTTTGACGACCGCGTTTACTGGACCGACCTGGCGCCCTGCCGCGATGCGGCCTCCGCTTTGGCGGCGCTTGCACGCTCCGTCGGCCTGCGGGAAAAAAGCGATCAACCTTTGCTCGATGATCTTAAGAGCCAGATCTGCCAGCGGAGAATATTGCTTCTCCTTGATAATTTTGAACAGGTCACCATCGCCGCCTCGCCCATGGCGGAGTTGTTGCGCGATTGCCCCGAGCTCAAAATGCTGGTGACCAGTCGTGAAGCGCTGCACGTGACCGGTGAAAATGTCTTTCCAATCCCGCCTCTGACGCTTCCGAAACTGGAAGGCAGGTATGTGTCACTCGAAAGCCTAAAACAGTACGAAGCGGTAGAGTTGTTTATTGAGCGCGCCCGGGCCGTCAAACCTGAATTTCAATTGACCAAGGAAAATGCCCCGGCCGTGGTTGAGATTTGTGTTCGTCTGGATGGGCTGCCATTGGCGATCGAGCTGGCAACGGCGCGGCTGAATGTCTTTTCGGCGCAGGCACTGGCCGAACGCCTGGGCGATCGTCTGAAACTGCTGCGTGGGGGTGCACGCGACCTGCCCGCCAGACAACAAACGTTGCGCGCGACGATCGATTGGAGTTATGAGATTCTCGATGCAGGTGAGCAGCGCTTATTCGAGTGCCTGTCGGTGTTCGACGGCGCAACTTTCGAGGCTGTCGAACAGGTAACCAGCCGCATCCAGCAGTTGCAGGATCTGGACCTGGATGTTTTCGAGGGCGTGAGCTCCCTTTCAAACAAGAGCCTGATTCGGCAGGCGGACGAGCCGGACGGCCAATCCCGCCTGCACATGTTGGAGACCATTCGAGAGTTTGCCGCGCAGCATCTTGGTGGAGATGCTGAATTTCGTGCGGCTGTGCAGCGCGCCCATGCGACTTTTTTTGCAGAATTTACCCAGGCTCAATGGGTGCATTTGACCAGCGATCGGCGCGAGGCCGCCTTGCGAATACTGACCGCTGATCTTGAAAATATTCAGGCCGCCTGGCGTTATTGGGCTGCCGAAGGAAATCTTGAACAGCTCGGCAAATTCACCAATTGTTTGCTGATGCTTTATGATGCCCGCAGTTGGTATCATGCCACCGTCCAGTTGACCAGCGATCTGCTGGCGGTCCTTTCGACCACCGTATCCACCCCGGAGCGCGTTCAACAAGAAATAGTGTTGCAAACCACTCTCGCCCGGGCGTTGATGACGACCCGCGGCTTTACCGAAGAAGTTGAACAGGCTTATAAGCGCGCCCTGGAGCTGTGTAACAGCGCCGGTGAGATCCCCCAACTCTTCCCCGTTCTGCGCGGGTTGGCCTCTTTTTATACCTTGGTTTCGGAAAATGAAAAAGGGGCTCAGATTGGCCGACGCATATTGGAATTGGCGGAACGCCTCGACGATGCAGGTATGCGCATCGAAGGAAATTTGGTTCTGGGAGAGAACCTCATGGGCGCGGATGTCCGGCTCGGGTTGGATTACGCCGAAAAGGCGATCACGGCTTTTGATCCGGAAAGTTCACAGGCACGCCGCCTTGGGCCGGGGACAAATCCCGGGGTTGTTGCCCTGAATGTCTCGGCATTACTGCTCTGGATGATCGGTTTTCCTGACCAGGCGCGCGAACGTGCGAGCAAAGCCGTCGCGCTGGCGCAAAAACTCGAACATCCCTTCAGCAAGAGCTATGCGCTTTTCCACCACAGCATTCTAAATCTCTGGATGGGAGATTTTCAGGAAGCTCAGGCCGGCGCACGCGCGCTGATGGACCTTGCGGCGGAATACGATTTCCAAATCTGGAGCACGCTGGCTGCCTGTGTTTGCGGTGCAGCGATGGTTGGCAACGGTGAGATAGCTGCAGGGCTCGCGCTGATTGAACCCGGGATGACGGTATATCGCGGATTGCGGACCCCGCCCGTATTTTGGCCCATGCTGCTTTCGATGCAAGCCGGCGCCTATAGCGCGGCCGGAAGACCCGCGCTTGGACTGCCTCTGATCAACGAGGCCCTCCAGGTCGGATCCGTGAGCTCAAGCAAAGTCTTTGCACCGGATTCTTTAGTGTTGAAAGGTGATTTGCTTCTCGCCGTTGACCCCGGCCACCCCGCGGAAGCCGAAGCCTTGTTTCGACTGGCGGTGGATATCGCACAACAGTTCAACCTGCCGATGCTTGAATTACGCGCCGCTCTAAAATTAGCCCGTCTGTGGCAAGGCCAGAATAAAAATCCGCAAGCCCTTGACCTTTTAAAAGCATCATACGCTAAAATTAACGAAGGCTTCAACACGTTGGATTTGAAACAAGCCCAAACGTTGTTGGAACAATTACAGAGTACTGCGTAAATATCCGAACCGAAACCGCTGCTTACACCTTGCTTCGGGCCACACCAGTTCAGCGATTTGTGCAAGAAGCAGTAGATTATGCTCGGGGATAACCGGGGCACTTTTATTTCAATCTAGGAGGCAAATATGTCCGAACCAACTCCCACTACCGGCCAGAATGAGGCCGAAAGCTTTTCCTTCAAGGCCGAAACCAGGCAGCTCTTGAACATCTTGATCCATTCCCTCTATAAAGACCGGGAAGTCTTTTTGCGTGAGCTGCTCTCGAACGCCTCTGACGCCCTCAACCGCGTCCGCTTCGAGATGCTGACCGACCACCAGATCCTTGATCCGGGCGTCGACCTGTGCGTCCGCCTCACTGTTGATAAGGAAAAGCGACTGCTCACCATTCAGGATACCGGCATCGGTATGACCCGCGATGAGATCATCGAAAACCTGGGGACGATTGCGCAGTCCGGAGCGCGCAGATTCGTGGAAGCCACCCAGGATAAACAGGTGGACTTTTCCCAGGTTATCGGCCAGTTCGGGGTGGGCTTTTACTCGGTTTTTATGGTTGCTGAATGGGTGCGGGTTACCTCCCGCTCCTACAAGCCGCGTGCCAGGGCAGTCAGCTGGACTGCCACCGGTGAGGATAATTTCGAGGTCAGCGCCGCCGAAATGAATGCGCGCGGTACCCGGGTCGAGGTTAAGCTCAAAGAAGACGCCACCGAGTTCGCCGAGGAATATCGCCTGAAGGAGATCATCCACAAGCATTCCGACTACATCGGTTTTCCGATCTACCTGGGCGACGGCAAGGAACCGCTCAACAAGCAAACTTCGCTCTGGAGGACCCCCAAACAGGATGTGACCGAAGACCAATACAAGGATTTTTATCGCCAGGTAACGCTGGACTTCGAGGAGCCGTTGATGCACATCCACATGATCACGGATGTGCCCGTGCAGTTGTATGCGCTCTTGTTCATCCCGCGCAAAGCCGAACGCGGTATTCTTGCCCAACGCAAAGAGGATGGGTTGAAGTTGTATTCCCGCAACATCCTGATTGATGAGTACAACAAGGATTTGCTCCCTGAATACTTGCGCTTCGTGCAGGGGGTGGTGGATTCGGAAGATTTACCTCTCAATGTCTCCCGTGAAACGATCCAGGCCACCGGCCTGATGGCCCGCCTGAAGAAGGTACTGACCAACCAGGTTATCAAGGATCTGGAA
>JADGQB010000250.1 GCA_017882145.1 Anaerolineales bacterium | reverse complement strand
CCTGCCGGGAGCCTCGATCGTGATTGTGGGATATATCGACTACGTTTGGGGAGTCATCCTTGCATTGGGGGTTGCGATGCAAATTTACCGGTACCAGCGTATTTCCACTGAACAAGAAGGACAACTTGTCCGCCGGGTGGGAATCGCTCTCCTTATAGCAGTGGTAGCTGCTGGTCTGGTCTGGCTCCTCCGTAATTATCTGCCCCCGCTAATCTTCAATGATGGCGGTTGGGAATGGTTCAACTTGATCGCCGAATTATTGGTGGCTGCCGGCTTTCTATATTTTGGAGTCAGCTTGATGCAGGCAACGCGGAAAGCCACATAACATAATAAAAAGCCCCGCGCCAGGTGTTAATCCTGGCGCGGGGCTTTTTTACTGTATTTATTTGCCCGTTTTCTTCTTCACTGCCAGTTTCTTCCTTGGGGCAGTTTTCTTTTTACCCGCGGCCGGCTTCTCCTTCGGTGCCACCTTCCTGGTTGGTACCGGTTTCTTTTTACTTGCGACTGCTTTCTGCTCCGGTGCAGCCTTTCTGGCAGGCGCCGGTTTCTTTTTATTGACTGCTAGCTTCCCTTTGGGTGCCACTTTCCTGGCCGGAGCGGGTTTCTTCTTACTCGCTTCTGCTGGCTTATTCTGTGTAACCTTCCCAACAGCCGCAGGTTTGGTTTCGCTAACGGCGGCCATTTTCTTGGGGGCGGCTTTCTTTTTACTCGTTTCCATAACTTTCCCAACTGCCACAAATCGCTCGAGCGCCCAGCCCTCCACCAGGCCTTCCACTACATCCCCGGGCTTGACTTCCGCGACAGCCTCGCCACGCACGGCGGAACGTTTGCGTAAAGGCGCGGCATCCAGGCGGGACATCTTGGGAGCGGCTTTGGCCAGGTGCAGGGTGACGATATCGTTTTTCCTGCCGGCTGCCAGCCCAACCAGAGTAACACGCGGCGGCAATTCCCAACCGATCACACCTTTGCCGTAACGGCCCTGAGACGGGAAATCCTTCTGCTCCACGCGCTTGGCTTTTCCATCGGAGGCGACCAGGAAGAGTTCACCTTCCACGGGCAGGATTTGGACACCGATGACCTCATCCCCCACGCCTAGTTTAATGCCATTAACGCCCGCAGCCGCCAGGCCCATCGGGCGGACTTCCTCCTCGCTGAAGCGGATCGTCATCCCCTGCGCAGTAGCCAGCAGGATCTCTTTGTGACCATCCGTCAGCACGGCCCAACCCAGCCGGTCGCCATCGTTGACGTTGGCGAGTTTAAAGGTCTGGGCGGAAGGCCCCGGCAATTCGCTGATGGCGCTCTTTTTCAACATGCCTCCGCGTGTGACAGTCAACAAGCAGGTCTCTTCGGGCAGGTCAGACTTGCGCGCCGGCAGAGCCAGGGCCGCCACCGGCATCTCGTCCACCTGGAGCGGGGACTGCTTGTTGAACGGGTTGCCGTCGGCCAGCTTTTCGGCATCCGGCAGAGTATGGACGGCTACCGCCGCAGCCTGGCCGCGCGCCGAAACAAGATAGAGCGTATCGGTCGCGTTGGCCTTGACCAGCAGTTTGGGTGCATCCGAACCGGAGAGACGCGGCGGCTTGTCGTCGCGTGTGCGGGCAATCATCCCATCCGCGGTCATGCCGATCCAGAGCACCTGTTCCCTGACAAGCTCCGCAGCGGTTAGCGGGGCCTTTTTGGCTTTGCGGCCCTTCATGCTGACAATTTGCGTGCGGCGGCGGTCTCCATAGGCAGCTTTGACTTTGAGTAATTCATCGGAGGCAACCCCGCGCATCTTCCTGGGGGATTTTAGCAAGCCTTCCAGGTCTTTAATGAGATCGATGGTCTCCTTATACTCCGTCTCGATCTTCTTGCGTTCCAGGGCTGCCAGGCGGCGCAATTGCATTTCGAGGATGGCATTGGCTTGCAGGTCGGATAATTTATAGCGTTTCATCAATCTGGAGCGGGCCGTATCCACATCCGGGGAACTGCGGATGAGCGCGATAATCTCATCCAAGTGCTTCAGGGCTACCATCAAGCCTTCCAGGATGTGCGCCCGGGCGCGGGCGCGTTCCAGCTCAAATTCGGCCCGGCGCCGGATGACCACCAGGCGGTGATCAAGGTAGACGCGCAGAGCCTGCTTCAGGTTCAGCAGGCGCGGCTCGTTATCCACCAGCGCCAGCAGGTTAATGCTGAAAGTGGACTGCATGGGGGTGCGCTTATAAAGGGCAGCCAGCACCTTTTCGGGCTCGACGTTTTTGGTCAGCTCGATAACGATGCGCAGACCCTGGCGGTCAGACTCATCGCGCAGATCGGTGATACCTTCCAGGTTGCCATCACGCACCAGTTCGGCGATGCGCTCGATCAGGCTGGACTTGTTGACCTGGTAAGGCAGCTCGGTGACGATGATGCGGCTCTTGCCGCGTTCCATCTCTTCCAGGTGAGCGTTGGCCTGGATGGTGACGCGCCCGCGGCCTTTACCGTAAGCCGCCTCGATGCCCTCCTCGCCCTTCTGCTCGATGATGATGCCGCCCGTGGGGAAATCGGGACCTTCAACGAACTCCATCAGGTCTTCCACATTGATGTCGTCGAGTTTCTCCCATTTCTCGAGCATGTAGACGCAGGCATCCACCACCTCGCAAAGGTTATGGGGAGGAATATTGGTAGCCATGCCGACGGCAATGCCGGTGGCGCCGTTAACCAACAGGTTGGGAATGGCCGAAGGCAGCACCAACGGCTCGGTCAGGGTGCCGTCGAAGTTATCGGTAAAGTCGACCGTGTTTTTGGCAATATCGGCCAACAGGTCCAGGGCGGGCGCGGCCAGGCGGGCTTCGGTGTAACGCATGGCAGCCGGAGGATCGCCATCCACCGAACCAAAGTTGCCTTGGCCATCCACGAGCATGGTCCGCATGGAAAAATCCTGGGCCATACGCGCCATGGCTTCGTAGACGGACTGGTCGCCGTGCGGATGGTATTTGCCGAGGACTTCACCGACGATACGGGCAGATTTACGATAAGGGCTGTCCACGCGGATGCCCATATCATACATGGCATACAGGATGCGGCGCTGGACGGGCTTGAGACCGTCGCGTGCATCCGGCAGGGCGCGGGCCACGATCACGCTCATGGCGTAATCCAGGTAGGCTTGCTGCATTTCCTTATCAATATCGATCTTACGGACGAGGCCGAGTTCCATATATTTCTCCCGTCCCTCACCATGACCCTGCCCTTCAGGGGGAGGGAGAAGAGTGAGGGGAAATTATGTTCTAATAGTAGCTATCTTACGGGGAAAGAGGCAAAGCGTCAAGGAGACGTGTGGCACTGTAAGGGCAAATAAAAACGGGGCGGTCATGCGACCGCCCCGTGGCTACTTTGCGGAGTGCTAATCTGAAGAACCGGTATCCTGGATCTCCGTCCATTGGGAGGAACCGGCCTGCTTGATGGCCTGTTCGGTGACTTCAAAGCGGCCATGGACAAAGCCCGTTCCGGCCGGGATCAGCTTGCCGATGATGACGTTCTCCTTCAGCCCATAGAGCGGGTCGGTGGTTCCACCGATGGCTGCTCCGGCCAGCACCTTGATGGTGTGCTGGAAGGAGGAGGCCGAGAGGAATGAGTCAGTGCTCAAGGAGGCCTTGGTCACACCCAGCAGCAGTTCGTGGAACTTGGCAGGAACTTTGCCTTCGGCCAACAGTTGTTCGTTGACTTTCTGGATCTCCAGGCGCTCGACGGCATCGCCAGGCAGGTACCTGGTTTCGCCAGGGCGGAACACTTGCACTTTGCTCATCATCTTGCGGATGATGACTTCGAAGTGCTTGTCATGGATGTTCTGGCCCTGCGAGCGATAAACCTTCTGGATCTCGTTCAGGAGATACATCTGGCAGGCCTCCCGTCCCTGGACACGCAGGACGCGGTGCGGGTTCAACGAACCTTCCGTCAGCGGCTGACCTTCAACAACATGGTCGCCTTCCTTGACCAGCAGACGCAGGGTGGTGGGGATTTCGTGTTCCACTTCCTCGCGCTGTTCGTGGGAGACATATACTTTGCGCTTTTCGATACGGACCTTGCCGGGATGTTCGGCGGCAATGGCAGCATCATCAAGAGTGGCAATTACATCGCCGACCTTGAGCTCATCCTCGTCCTTGACCAGGATTTTCCACTTGGCGGGCACATCGAACTCATCGTGGATCATCTCACTGGATTCGACACGCACCAGGCGCATATCGGCGTATTTGTCCGACTGGATGATGCGCACCACACCCTTGATCTCGGCAACGACGGCTTCACCCTTTGGCATCTTGCGGGCCTCGAAGAGCTCTTCCACGCGCGGGAGGCCGGTGGTGATGTCACCGCCGGCGGCGACACCGCCGGTATGGAAGGTACGCAGGGTCAACTGCGTGCCAGGCTCGCCGATGGACTGGGCAGCCACAATCCCGACTGCCGAACCCATTTCAACCATCGTGCCACGGGCCATGTCGATGCCGTAGCATTTCGAGCAGATACCGTGGGTCAGCTCACAGGTGAGAGCTGAGCGGACTTTGACTTCTTCAACGCCGGCCACAGCAATCTTGCGGGCCAACTCGTGGTCCATGGGATCGTCACGTTCGGCCAATACTTCACCGGTCTTGGGGTCGAGCACACGCTCGGCGACCAGGCGGCCATACAGGCGCGACATCATGGATTGACCGGCGACATCGTCCTTGCGGCGGATCCAGATACCCAGGTGGGTACCGCAGTCGTGTTCGTTAATGATGATATCCTGGGCAATATCCACCAGGCGGCGGGTCAAATAACCGGCATCAGCAGTACGCAGGGCGGTATCGGCCAGGCCTTTGCGGGCACCATGAGTCGAGATGAAATATTCCTGCGCCGTGAGGCCTTCGCGGAAGTTCGAGCGGATCGGCATCGGGATGATACGGCCAGACGGGTCAGCCATGAGGCCGCGCATACCGGCCAGCTGCGAGATGGGGCCGAAACCACCCTTGGTGGCGCCGGAGTTGGCCATGGTGGCCAGGTTGCCATCCGGGTCGAGGTAACTCTTAACGGCCTTGGCAACGTCGTTGGTGGTCTGCTGCCAGGTCTGGATGATGCGTTCGTTCTGTTCCTGTTCGGTAAGCAGGCCGCGCCGGAAGTCGCGCTGCACCAGTTCCACATCCTTGAGGGCCTGATCGATGATCTCGGTCTTCTCGGGCGGGATGGTGATATCGCTGACGGCGATGGTGGTGCCGGAGCGCATGGCATATTCGAAGCCGATACGCTTGATGGCATCGGCGGTCTCGGTGGTCACTTCCTGTCCATAGAGTTCATAGACTTCAGCGATCAGATCCTTGACGCCGCCTCTTTCCAACTGGCGGTTGATGAACTGGACCTTCTCGGGCAGGATACGGTTGAACAAGACACGCCCGACGGTGGTATCAATGATACGGGTTTCCGGTTCAGGCAGACGGTCGTTTTTCTCATCATACCAGGAGGTCAGGCGAACCTTAATCTCGCTGTGGATCTCGATCTGGCCCAACTGGTAGCAGAGATCGACTTCATCGATATCCGAGAAGGCGCGCCCATCGCCCTTGTGATCGCGGGCGTGCTGCATGGTCATATAGAAAACGCCCAGCACCATATCCTTGGAGGGAGCAATGATCGGCTCGCCATCGGCGGGTTTGAGCAGGTTCTTGGAAGACAGCATCAAACGACGGGCTTCCTGGACGGCCTTATCCGAAAGGGGTACATGGACGGCCATCTGGTCGCCATCGAAGTCGGCGTTGAAAGCAGTACAAACCAACGGGTGCAGCTGAATGGCCGAGCCTTCGATCAAGACCGGCTCAAAGGCCTGAATGCCCAGGCGGTGCAAAGTGGGGGCACGGTTCAACAGCACCGGGCGGTCCTTGATAACTTCTTCAAGGGCCTCATAGACCTCGGGGCGGTTCCGTTCGATAAAGCGGCGGGCACCCTTGACGTTGGCGGCATAATTATGCGAGACCAGGCGGGCGATCACAAACGGGCGGAACAACTCCAAAGCCATGGCCTTGGGCAG
>JADGQB010000249.1 GCA_017882145.1 Anaerolineales bacterium | reverse complement strand
ATTAGAGACCCCATGAATTACTCCGAAACCATTTCTTCCCAACTGCATGTTAAAGCTTCCCAGGTGGAGGCCACCATTCGCCTGCTCGATGAGGGCAACACCGTCCCCTTCATCTCCCGCTATCGCAAGGAAATGACCGGTACGCTGGATGATGAACAGGTGCGTATCGTCGCGGATGAGATCGTCCGCCTGCGCGCCATCGATGAACGCCGCTCGGCCATCCTCAAATCCATCCAGGAACAGGGCAAGCTGACCGACGAGCTGAATACCGCCATCCAGGCCGCCGGCACCCTGACCGCCCTCGAGGACCTGTACGCGCCCTACAAACCCAAGCGCCGCACGCGCGCCATGATCGCCCGCGAGAAAGGCCTGGAGGGACTGGCGGAGCATATCCTCAAGCAGCCGCTCACCCGCCGCAGCCTCGAAGATATCGTCAAAGAATCCTATCTCAATGAGCAGGTGACCAGTGTCGAGGAGGCCTTGCAGGGCGCCCGTGACATCGTCGCCGAGACCATCAGCGACAATGCCAATGTCCGTTCCATGACCCGCGAAAAGGCACTGAAGTTCGCCAAGGTGAATGCCGTCAAGGTGGAAGTTGCGGTCGACGAGAAGCGCATCTATGAATCCTATTACGCCTTCGAAGGCCGCGTTGACCGTCTTCTGCCGCACCAGGTCCTGGCGCTCAATCGCGGTGAAAAGGAAGGCGTTCTAAAAGTACGCGTGGAGATGGAAGATCACGATTGGCGCGCTGCCATTGCGCTCGAGTTCCAGGAGGATATCCTCTCGCCCTTCTCCGACCAGTTGAGCCTGGCCATCGAAGATTCTGCCAGTCGTCTGCTGCTGCCGGCTATCGAGCGCGACGTGCGCCGTGAGCTTTCCGAGAAAGCTGATGGGCATGCCATCAACGTCTTTGCCACCAACCTGCGTGCGCTGCTCTCCCAGCCGCCGCTGTCCGGCCAGACCGTGCTCGGCCTCGATCCGGGTTTCCGCACCGGTACCAAGCTGGCTGTAGTCGATCCCACCGGCAAGCTGCTCGATACCGGCACCATTTACCCGCACGAACCCAAAAATGATTGGGCCGGCGCGCTAAAAACACTCGAAGACATGCTCAACCGCCATCACGTCACCCTCGTCACCATTGGCAACGGCACCGCTTCGCGCGAGACCGAGAAATTGGTGGCCGAGTTGCTTCGTGTAGGGGCGTCCGTCCGTCCGCCCTTTTTAACGAAATACCTCATCGTGAACGAAGCCGGCGCTTCTGTTTACTCCGCCAGCGCCCTGGCCCGCCAGGAATTCCCCGACCTGGATGTTTCCATCCGCGGTGCGGTCTCCATTGCCCGGCGCGCCCAGGATCCCTTGGCGGAACTGGTCAAGATCGACCCGAAGTCCATTGGGGTCGGCATGTACCAGCACGATGTCGATCAGACCGCCCTGGAACATTCGCTGGATGGGGTCGTGGAGAGTGTGGTCAACGCCGTCGGTGTGGATGTGAACACTGCTTCGCCCGCCCTGCTGACTCACGTGGCGGGAGTTGGCCCGAAATTGGCCGGTTCGATCGTCTCCTACCGGGATGCCAATGGCGCTTTCCGCAGCCGTGACGAACTGCGCGGTGTCTCCGGGCTCGGCCCGAAAGCCTACGAACAGTCCGCCGGGTTCATGCGCATCCGGGAAGGCGCCAATCCTTTGGACGCCTCCGCCATCCACCCCGAATCGTATCCCATCGCCGAAGCCGTGCTCGAGCGCGCCGGGCTTTCCCCTCTGACTCCGATCAATGACCGTAAACCGGCTCTCGAAGTCTTGGTTGCGAAAACCCCGCTGGAGACTCTTGCCCGTGGATTAAATTGCGGCCTCCCGACCCTGAAAGATATCCTCGAGCAGCTCGTCCGTCCCGGGCGTGACCCGCGTGCGGATACTCCCGCGCCCATCCTGCGCTCGGATGTGCTTAAAACAGAAGATTTATTGGTTGGGATGGAACTCAAGGGTACCGTCCGCAACGTGGTCGACTTCGGCGCTTTTGTCGATATTGGCGTCAAGCAGGATGGCCTGCTGCACAAATCCCGCATCCCGTTTGGGACCCTGCTCAAGGTGGGCGATATCATCGACCTGGAGATATTGAAAATTGAGCCCGAGCGCGGCCGCATCAGCCTGGGCTGGGTTTCATCCCCCCCATCGAGCAAGGAAAAGAAGCAGTAAATTTATAAGGCCGGGTTCCTATATGAAACCCGGCCTTTTTTACGCTGATTCGAATGCCCCGCTCTCCTGTCTGTCAACACCTCATTATCGATGTCCGGAGGCTACCTTGCCGCCCTCCCATCCAATTCCATTCTCCCAAAAATATGCTTTGATCATTCCTGCACCTGTTCTTTTAAGGCATTGCGTTTTTCGAAGAGGTAGATTTGAAAGGAATTGTAAAGGTTATGGTACAGAACGTAAAATGTTGGCCCCATCGCCACCAGCGGGTTGATAAAGGTCAGCGCGATCCAGATGGCGAAGGTGTTGTTCTTTTGTCCCAGTGCCTGGCTGGATTCCTGCCAGTACTCGCGTCCGCCGATCAGCGCGCCCACACTGAAATTGATCACGCAGATAACCAGGGAAACCAGCGCAATTTCTAGCAGGATTTGAGCCGAACCGGCCGGACTGTTGCGCAGGAAATCGACTGCTTTTGCGCAAATGATGAACAGACAAATCATCCAGAGCGGGAATGAGAAACGTTTGCCCTTGCGGATCACAGCCTGGGTGCCGTGCGGCAGCAGCAGCGCCAGCCGTGCCAGGATCAGCGGGGTGAACATGGTAATGAGTACCGGTTGCAGCACCTCCCACACCGAAACCCTGGCCGCCGCGCCGACCAGGAACGGCAGGGCAAATGGGACCACCAGTGCCACCGCAATATTGGTCAGCAGGACAGACGCAAGCACATACTCGACCCGCCCTTTGATAAAACCGACGATCACCGGCGCTGTAATGGCCGTCGGCGCGATGCCGGTGATGAAGGCAGCCAATGCCAGGCTGTTGTTGAAATATGCTAAGACCCAGTAACCCATGAATGCAATCGTCAGGTTGGCAAGCAGGACCCATAGGATATTTTTTGGGAAGGAGCCTGGCTGGAAATCCACATCCATGAAGGCAAAAAACAACATCACCATCAACAGGTATTGGATCAGGAACGAGAAGCTATGGAACTGTGGCAGAAGCGCCCCGAGTGCCATCGCCACCAGCAGACCCAGGACTTTGCTGTAAATACGCAGCAGGTTTTTCATCCACGCAGCCATCCGGATTCCAACCGGTATGGAATCTCACCCGCCTCGGAAATACTCAGGCTGCCTTTGATGGGTGCTCGATCTTCCCCGCCAGCTTTTCGTTCAAAGTAGATTTCTATGCGCGGTCCAATAAGAAAATTCTTCATCTCTTTCAATTCCTCAAACTAATAAATCTGCCAGCCGCGCGGGTAATGGTTCTTGACCACACCCTGCACGCGCTTGCCCCAACCCAGCGGCCAGCCATCCACGCTGACCAATGTCCAGCCCGGCGTCCCCTCCGCCGGGAGGCTTTCGCCCCCCAAATATGCCTGTAGGGGCGGACGGCGTCTGCCCGACCGCACACCCTCTTCCGTTGAGGACAAATCCAGCACATTCTGCACCTGTCCAGGTTGCAGGAAAAGCGCCAGCGGGTGTGCCGGTTCGAAGCGCTCCTTCTTGAAGGTTCCCAGCCAGACGCCCGGATGGACAACACGCAGATTCCCAAAACCGGGCATATTTTCGGGGATGAAGTACAGGCGCTCGCCGCGCACCCGCAGCCTGTCCGCCTCGAAACCGGTCTTCAGCACTTCCCCGGCGAACGCCAACCACAACCGTTCCTGCACATTGGATGGGCTTTCCAGCCGGTCGGGATTCCATCCGGATACCCCATCTGCTTCTTCCGACCGCTTTAGCATGCAGGCAAAATGCCCTTCCCCGTTCACCCTCTGCGGAAACAACCTCACCGCGCCGCTCAGCGTTTCTCTTGCTTTTAGTTTTTTGTTTTGTTCCATCCAATCCGGCCTGCCGCGCATAAATCCCGGGAAACCCTCAAGCGGCCAGACTTCGTATTCTGGAAATTCATCCAGCAGGGTCGAAATGACTTGCTCGTCTTCCTCCGGCGCGAAGGTGCAGGTGGAATACAGCAGATACCCGCCCGGCCTCACCAGCTTGGCAGCCACCCGCAGGATGTTGCGCTGCCGGATGGCGCAGCCTGCCACCATCTCCTCCGACCAATCCCGCCGTGCGCCCATATCCTTGCGGAACATGCCTTCGCCTGAACACGGTGCGTCCACCAGCACCCGGTCGAAGAACGGCCCGAAGTGGTCCGCCAGCCGCTCGGGGTTCTCGTTGGTGATGACCACATTCCCCGCCCCCCAGCGTTCCACGTTCACCGCCAGGTGCCCGACGCGTTTATCCTTGATTTCGTTCGCCACCAGCAGCCCCCGTCCCTGCATCAGTGCCGCCAGGGCAGTCGTCTTGCCTCCCGGCGCCGCCGCCAGGTCCAGGACGCGTTCGCCAGGTTGCGGGTCCAGCAGTTCGGCCGGAGCCATGGCCGAAGGGTCCTGCAGGTAATACAGCCCGGCCATATGGTACGGATGTTTCCCGGGTTCTATCCCCCCTCCCCCTTCGGGGCTTGTACCCGCCTGCCCCCGTTCTGTGGAGGAAAGGGCAGAGGGGCCGGGGGAAGCCCCCAGCATGGGGGTGAGGGAGAACGCCGCCTCGCACCATTCCACCCTTTCCCCCAGCGGGATCGGGCTGATCTTTTGGAACTCTTCCGGCGTCAGCTTCAGCGTATTGACGCGCAGCCCGCTCACCGGTTGTCCCTCCAACGCCGCAGCAAAAGCCGCATACTCCTCTCCGAGCAGGCGTGCCATGCGGTCGAGAAAAAGCGCCGGGATGGGTGGGGTCGGGTTGGCTGGCATCATCGGTATTATAAGGCACACGGCTGGTTGGGAAGGCGAAATTTCGCTACTCCTCCCTATCCGATAGAATTTCTTTTTCTGTGAGTTCAAATCTGTGTTTGGTCATGCCTTAATCGACCATATTTTATTCAATTTATCCATAATATGGTATAATAATATTGGCATAAAGTGACAAACACGTTTTCAATTTTGATCAACTGCCTGACTGGCAGAAGCCAGCAGCAAACTGCTGGAGTGTCATTTGCTGCCAAAAAAAGAGACAAAACATGATCACAGACCATAAGGCTCGTAACCGCCGACTTCGATCGGCTTTCGTCGGTATCGTTTTAATCCTTTTCGTGCTGGGGAACCCCTTGGCAGCATTTGCGGCTGGGTGGTCACAAGGGGTTGTCATCGCACCGTCCTTGCCAACGACCGCACCTAACGCATTTTCGTTCAACCCGGCCGGAAACGAGCTGTGGGTGACTGCACCAGGGGTGACAGGCGGTGCAGTTGTGCAAGTCGCGCAGCGTTCGTTTGGCGGCGTGTGGAGCTCACTATCAACCATCGCGACCATCCACTCTGTGGGTGTTGTTTCCGTGAAGTATTTATCGATTTCGCTTAGCGCGAACAATAATGCAGCTGCGGTTTGGTCGGTTGGCGGCGGTGTACAGGTTGCGCTCCGCTCGCCGACCGGTGCCTGGCAGGCACCAGTCAGTTTTGCCACGACAGGCGCTGCATCCAATCTCCTGGCCAGGCTTGACGCGCAGGGTAATGGGGTTGCCGCGTGGTCCCGACTGACGTCAACGGGGTCGGTGGTTGAGGCTGTCACTTGGACCGCCTCAGGCACTTTCGGCCAGGTCGTACAACTTTCGCCATCCTCGCAGGGGGCGTTCCTGCCGGATATGGCCATCAACGAAGCTGGAACCGCTGTCGTCGTCTGGCAGGCAGCCGCTCCGCTGGACAATAGCAGCCCATATCAGGTTGAGTCGGCGACTCGGCCTGCCGGAGGGAGCTGGAGTGCAGGTACGGCGGTTTCGCCGGTCGTACCGCAGACCTGGAACCCAAAAGTCGCGTTGGATGGGTTTGGCAACGCGACGGTCGT
>JADGQB010000248.1 GCA_017882145.1 Anaerolineales bacterium | reverse complement strand
CTCCGGTGCAGGCGCCACAGCCGCTTCCGGCTCCGGTGCAGGCGCCACAGCCGCTTCCGGCTCCGGTGCAGGCCCCCACCGGAATGAGCGTGCTCGTCTCGCACAGCATCGGGGCGGTTGGGCTGCGCCTGCGTCAAAAGCCGGACACCGGCTCCAACACCCTGGCGATCCTGACCGCCGGCGCGCAGTTGAGCGTGCTCGAGCCGCCGGAGCAGGCCCTCAAGAAGATCGGGCAGCTCAACCAGTGGCTCAACGTGCGCAACCTGAGCGGCCTCAGCGGCTACATTGCCGCCTGGTTCGTGGAGCTCAAGGATGGCCCCAAACCTGCACCCGCACCCACGCCCGTTCCGGCTCCGTCTCCCAAGCCGCCGGTCGACCCGCCGGCCCTGACGGTGATCGTCTCCAGCCAGGCCAGCGCCGGGCTGCGCCTGCGCGACCAGCCCAGCCCGAATGGCAACATCCTGGAAGTGCTGATGCCGGGCACGTCCATGACCGTGCTGGAACCGGCCGCCGCCGCCCGCCTCAAGATCGGGGTCGTCAACGCCTGGCTGAACGTTAAACTGCGAGGCGGCATGGTCGGGTACGTGGCCGCCTGGTATGTGACTACATGAGGAGTAACTATGGACGAGTCCCTTAAACTACCCTATCTGAACAAGATCGACACGCGCGGTGATTTCCAGGTCTGGATCGTGAACGGCGCCTACATCCGCGGTCACACCGACGAGGAGTTCACCAACTTTGGCCAGCACTACCGCTATCCCTATATCCCGGACAAGGAATTCTGGATCGACCAGGAGGCCGAGCACGACGAGCGCCAGTTCTTCATCGACCACCTGCTGGTCGAACATGAACTGATGGCCAAAGGCATGCCCTACGGCGATGCCCTCACCAAGGCCGACCAGGTCGAACGGAAAGTACGCCGCCGTTCCGGCGATGTGCGCAAAGTGACCCACCGGGGCCAATCCCTGCCGGACCCCGCCGCGGTCGAGGAACGCCTGTGGAAGAAGCTCGAGAACGGTATCTGTGTCTGGATCGTCAACGGCCGCCTGGTGCGCAGCGCCTACGACATCGACTTCACCGCCGGGGGCCACGACCACGTCTACGAGTTCATCCCCACCGCCACGGTCTGGATCGACGACGCCATCCAGGAGAACGAGCGCGGCTTCGTCCTGCTGCATGAGCTGCACGAACGCAACCAGATGGAAAAGGGCATGCCCTACAGCCAGGCGCACGCCGAATCGAGCCGGATGGAGTTCCGCTGCCGGCATCACCCGGACGAGCTGCACGACGCCCTGGCGGCCGAGGGTTGGGCCTGAGTATGGAAACAATCACCCGCCAGGCTGTGCTCGAGCTTTTGGACGGGGATTGGGCGCAGTACGTTGTCCGCTTCCAAAAGCTTCCATCCGCCACGCAAACGGAATTCCTGCAGCAGCAGGGCTATCAACGGCTGGCGGATCTGCTGGCGCATATCGTGGCCTGGTGGGAAGTCGGGCTGCAGAATATCCAGGCCTACCGGCGCGACCCGGCCGCCACTCAACCCGAGGTCGACGTCGACAGCTTCAACGCCCAGGCTGTGGAGCAGGTGCGGGAGGTCAGCGATGCCGAGGAAATGCGCCTCTTCGAAGCTGCCCGCCGCAAGTTTGTCGAATGCGTCCGGTCGCTTTCCGAGGCCGATTTCAAGGATGAACGCGTGCTGAACCAGCTGCGCTGGGAGCTGGTCAACCATCTGGAGGAGCACCGGATCGAATAGTGGTGTCATTGCCTGCACTGAGACGCAGGCACACGTGCGAGGAGCATCCTTTGCGACGAAGCAATCTCCTTGCCGACCATGAGATGCCACTTCGTGGTACAGGTTGCTTCGGCAAAAGGCGCCTCGCAATGACGGGAAGTAAGGAGTTCATTATGGATACACTTGACGAGCTTAATAAGGATAATGCCAGTGAAAACGCTCACCTGCGCAAGCTGGTAAACCAACTTTCCGAGGCCGAGCTGCGCCATCCCATGGAAGCCGGCTGGACCGTCGCGGCCGTGCTGGGGCACATGGCCTTTTGGGACCAGCGCGCCATCATCCTGATCGGGAAGTGGCAAAAGGAAGGCGTGGGTCCGTCTGCGATCGATACCGACTTGGTCAACGAATCCATGCGCACGCTGTGCCTGGCGATCGAGCCGCGCGCCGCCGCCGAACTGGCCGTGCGGCTCGCCGATGAAATCGACCAGCTCATCGCCGGCCTGACGCCTGCCATGCTGGAAGCCATCCAGACCAAAGGCACCACCGTCAATCTCAGGCGCGCCAACCACCGCCGCACCCATCTGGGCGAAATCGAAAAAGCGCTCGCCGGCCGCCGGAATTGACCGGCATAATTATCCGGATAAAGGGATGATCGTCACCCACCTCCACCTGAACCACCGGGAAGCCTTCCTGCGCATGCTGGAAGATTACGAAGCCCATGACCCTGAGAATGGGAAATTTTATGCGCGCGGCCGGGCCGATTTTCCGGCCTACGTGCAGAGTCTCGCCGATGATGAGCAGGGCATCCATCTGCGCCCGGAGTGGGTGCCCTGTTCGCACCGCTGGCTGCTGGATGACAGCGGGGCGATCCTCGGGATCGTCCACATCCGCCACAACATTGACACGCCGTTCATGGCTGAAGAACTTGGGCATATCGGCTATGACGTCCCGCCGTCTGCGCGCAGGCACGGCTATGGCATCGCCTGTTTGCAAGCCGGGCTGGAAGAGGCGCGCCGCCTGTGCCTGGCGCGCGTGCTCTTATGCGCGGACACGATTAACCCGGCTTCGTGGCGGACCATCGAACACTGCGGGGGCGTATTGGAGATCGAGCGCTATTCCGCGCATTACCAGACCCTGGTGCGGCGCTATTGGATCGAAACCGGGCCAGTAGCCTTCAATAGACCATCGAAAGGATCAGCATGATATTCGAAGTGACCGAAGGCTGGAGATCGGCTTTTCCGCAGGCGCACGCCGGGGTGCTGGTGATCAAGGATGTGGTCAATCCCGCCCGCCATGAGGATCTGCAACGCCGCAAGGAAAGGCTGGTGGAGATGCTGCGGGCGCGCTACGGCCAGCTCGACCGCAGCCAGATGCAGGCCGACCCCCGTCTGCAGGCCTATGCCGCCTACTATAAGTGCTTCAAGAAGACCTATCACGTCCAGCTCCAGCTCGAGTCGATTGCGTTCAGGGGAAAAACCATCCCCAGCGGAGCCGCCCTGGTGGAAGCCATGTTCATGGCCGAGATCGAGAACCGGCTGCTGACCGCCGGGCATGACCTGGACACCCTGATGCTGCCCGCCCGCCTGGACGTAACCCAGGGCGACGAAGTCTATACCCTGCTGCGCGGCCAGCCCCAGCAGGTCAAGCCGGGTGACATGCAGATCTCGGACGGCGCAGGCATCATCTCCAATATTATCTACGGCCCGGACCAGCGCACGCAGATCACGCCGCGCACGCGCAACGTGATCTACACCACTTATGCCCCGGCCGGGATCAGCGAAGAGGCGGTTACGGAACACCTGCAGGATATCCAGGAATATGTGCGCCTGTTCGCCCCGCATGCCCGCCTGGAAATGCTGCAGGTATTCGGATAGGAGTCGCACATGATATACGAGCACCGCACCCAACCCTTGCTTCCCCGCCGCGCCTTCCTGCTGCGCCTGGCCTCGCACACCCTGGTGGCCATCGGGGTTATCTTTGGCTCGCTCTTGATGGGGATCCTGGGCTATCACTTCACAGAAGGCCTGCCCTGGATCGACTCCCTGGTGAATGCCTCCATGCTGCTGGGAGGCATGGGTCCGGTGGATGCCCTGCACACCACCGCCGGGAAGCTGTTTGCATCCTTCTATGCCCTGTATTCGGGCATGGTCTTCCTGGTGGCAGTCGGGATCATCTTTGCCCCGGTCTTCCACCGCATCCTGCACCGCTTCCACCTGGAATCCGGAGCGGATGATTCTGCTGACAGTTCGGGATCCTAATTTTTGTCCGAAAATTACCACGAAGACCTATCCGTAAATTCAAATCAACTCTTCCAGTGTCATTGCGAGCCGCGCTCTTTGCGGCGAAGCAATCCCCAAATCGGCAGGGAGATTGCTTCGTCGGGCAAAGTACGCCCTCCTCGCAATGACACAGTTTACTTTTTTCTTATACAAAACTTAGGCCAGGTAAATAGTGAAAGGTCAAATGAAGCCGGCATTTATCCCCGGTCTGAAGCTGGCAGAGGAATTCCACGCCGAAATCATCGCCCCGCTCCTGGGCCGCCTGTTCCCCGGGCTGGCCTACTCGGCTGCCCGGCTCGACAGCGGCTCCGAAGTGCTTGGCTTCGATGACCAGACCTCCGTCGACCACGGCTGGGGGCCGCGCCTGACGCTTTTTTTGACCGAAGAAGATTTCCCACGCTATTCAGAACAGATCAATCGGGCCCTGGCGGACCAACTTCCGTATGAATTCAAAGGCTACCCGACCAATTTCAGCGTACCCACCCCCGAAAATGGCGGTTCACAAGTGCTGGAGCCGATCTCCAATGGACCGGTCAACCATCTCGTTCTGCTCCAGACGGTGCGTGGCTTTTTTAGCTTTTACCTGGGTTTCGACATTACGCAAGACCTGCAGCCGGTCGATTGGCTGACCTTTTCGGAACAGCGCCTGGGGACCATTCGCGCCGGGGCCGTCTTCCATGACGAGCTGGGGCTGGAGGCGGTCCGCCTCCGGTTTACCTACTACCCTCAGGATGTCTGGCTGTACCTGCTGGCGGCCGCCTGGAGGCGCATCGGCCAGGAAGACCACCTGATGGGGCGCGCTGGGATGGTTGCCGATGAAGTCGGCTCGGCGCTGATCGGGGCCCGGCTGGTAAGAGATTGCATGCGCCTGTGCTTCCTGATGGAAAGGACCTACGCGCCGTATGCGAAATGGTTCGGTTCGGCCTTCAAACAATTGTCCTGCGCCGGCAGCCTGTGGCCAGTCTTCCAGGGCGCTTTACATGCCGAAACCTGGCAGCCGCGTGAAAGTTATCTCGTCCGGGCTTACGAAGAACTGGCCGCCCGCCACAATGCGCTCAAGGTAACCGCCTCACTACCTGATAAGGTGGCTGCTTTTTATGAGCGGCCGCTCAGGGTGATCTCGCAGAATGGGTTCGAGCAGGCGCTGCTCAAAGCCATCCAGGACCCGGCGGTGAAACGGATTGCAGCGCTGCCATTGATCGGTAACCTGGATATGTTCAGTGATAACGTCGACCTGGTTTCGGATCCCACCTGGCGGCCCAGGTTACGCCAATTATTTGGAGCAGCCGATGTCTAAACACCCGGATCCATTGCTTGAGGCCCTGAACGCAGGCCAATCCTACACCTGGACCGCGCCGGACGGCGGATATTTCGCCTCCATGCGCAAAGCCATAAAACACGGGCAGACTCTGACCATGTCGCCGGTCGTGGATCCGGGCGAAGTGCAAGTCGGGGACATCGTCCTTGTAAAATGGCACAAAGGTCATCTTTTCCATATGGTCGGAGAAATCCAGGCTGACCAGTTCCTGATCGTCAACAGCTTGGGCAAGGTCAACGGTTGGGTCAGCGGCGCGGATATCCTCGGCCGGGTCACGAAAATCGTCGAACCCGAGCCGCGCCCATCTGTGCCGGTCATGTTGGAACAACTGGAGGCGGCTTATCACAACCTGATCGAAGTCGAGCATGCCAGCCAGGCTGACGCGCATCGTTTGGCCGGGATTGTGGAGGATCTGCGCTGGTATGCAGACCGGCTTGGGAGCGAGCGCTGGGATGAAATGCCCCGCACGAATAAATGGAGTTTCGAACAAAATTTATGGAAACTGACCCGGCAGGCGAAGAACGCCAGCACCCCCGTGCCGGACCGGCTGCAGTATTTTATCGACTGCGGCAAGGGCTGCGTCGGGTTGGCGAGTGAGCTTTTTGCCCTGTTTGAATACGGAGATCTGGATTAGTCAGGGTTTTTTCACATCGTATTGATCGATCAGCTTGCCCTTCCGGCTGTCAAATTCGAAGTGCAGTTCCGTC
>JADGQB010000051.1 GCA_017882145.1 Anaerolineales bacterium | reverse complement strand
CCGGGTTATCCTGGTGCGGCCTTACTGTTATAATCTCTGCCTGTTGAGTGTCCATAGTCACCTTCCAAGCCTGATTATACCTCAAAATCCATTAGATTGATTTAACACTTGTTATATTATGACTTCGATTGTCGCTCTTGATCTTGAAACTACCGGCCTTGACCCACAAACAGATGTCATACTCGAAATAGGCGCGCGCCGCTTTGACGGCAATCGTGTCGAGGATGAATTCTCTACTCTCATCAACCCGGGACGCCATATCCCGGATTTCATCTCCGGACTGACCGGCATTTCAGATGAAATGGTCCGCCAGGCTCCACCTATCCGGGATGTTTTGGATGAATTGGCAGCCTTCATCGGCGATTTGCCCATCCTTGGGCACAATATCCAGTTCGACCTTTCATTCTTCAAAAAATACAAGCTTTTTGAACTGAATGAACGACTGGACACCTATGAGTTGGCCGCGGTCTTGATGCCATCCGCCAGCCGCTACAACCTGGGTTCGCTGGTTCAACAACTTGGGATAGCGCTCCCCGCTACACACCGCGCCCTGGATGATGCACGTGCCACGCACGGCGTCTTTCAACGGCTGTTAGGTCTGGCTGGCGAATTGCCAATCGATTTGCTTGCCGAAATAGTCCGGAACAGTGAGCCTATCGAATGGGATGGCGCCTGGGCTTTCCAACACGCATTACAAGCACGTTCCCATGAAGGGATAAAGGCCAAGCGAGGCAAGCGCCAGACGGAGGGACTGGTTGGGAGTACGCAACCGGAGGTCCAGGTTTATGAACCAGGTGAAGTCGAAAAGCACAAGACCCCGCCCATCCAGATACCCAAAGAACCAATCCCAATTGACCCGGAAGAGGCTGCTTCAGTTCTGGAACATGGTGGACCGTTTGCCAGCTATTTCGAGAGCTATGAATACCGTCCCGAACAGGTCGAAATGCTTAAAGCGGTTGCAAATGCCCTGTCCTACGGGCAGCATCTGATGGTCGAAGCCGGGACGGGCGTGGGAAAATCCTTCGCTTATCTCGTACCGGCAGCGCTGTTCGCTCTGCAGAACAACACACGCGTGGTGATCTCCACCAATACCATCAACCTGCAGGATCAATTAATCAAGAAAGATATTCCAGACCTGTGTACTGCCCTCGGCTTGGATCTGCGCGGAGCGGTGCTAAAAGGGCGCTCAAATTACCTCTGCCCGCGCCGCCTGGAGCTTTTACGCAAACGTGGACCTGCAAATGCGGATGAGATGCGCATCCTTGCCAAGGTTTTGGTCTGGCAACTGAATAACAACACTGGTGACCGCACCGAACTCAACCTGACCGGACCATCCGAGCGTGAAGTCTGGGGGCATATTTCCGCCGAAGATGATGCCTGTACCAATGAAACTTGTCTGGAACGCACCGGCGGAGCCTGTCCCTTCTTCCGTGCCAAGCAGGCCTCCCAGAATGCTCATATCCTGGTTGTCAACCACGCCCTTTTATTGACCGATGTGGCAGTCGGCAACCGGGTCCTGCCAGATTATGAACACGTTATTATTGATGAAGGCCACCACCTCGAATCCGCCACCACCGACTCACTATCCTTCCGATTGACTCATTTTGACATTGAGCGTTTGATCCGTGAGGTGGGTGGATCCAGTTCCGGAATCCTGGGACACCTTCTTATCACCACGCGTGACCAGATCCGCCCATCGGATTATGCAACGCTAAACCAGAAGGTTGAGCGGGCGACTGACCTGGTCTGGCGATTGCAGGAACAAGTCCGTCAATTTTTTGACGCCCTGGCCGAATTTGTCGCCTACCAGCGTGAAGGCCAACCCACCAGCACATATGCTTACCAGGAACGCATCCTGCCAGCCACGCGAACACAACCGGGTTGGGATGCAGTGGAATCTGCCTGGAATGCCGCCGCCGAAACACTTACCTTGCTGGTCGCCTTGCTCGGGGAAATCCAAAAAGGCGTTACCGAGCTATATTCCGAAGGATTGGAAACCCTGGAAGATATTATCGGTAACCTGGGCAACTTATACCGGCGGCTGACAGAGGCTGAAAGCATGGTCGGCTCAATGATTTTTGAGCCGGCTGCAGACTACGTTTATTGGGTGGAAGTAAACCCGAATAACAACCGCCTGGCACTTAATGCTGCCCCGATCCGGGTGGGTCCCCTGGTTGAAAAGTATCTCTGGCATGAGAAACGCAGCGTCATTCTTACTTCCGCTACTTTGACCACCCATGGCGAATTTAACTACATCCGCAATACATTGACTGCCGACGAAGCCGATGAATTAGCCCTGGGTTCGCCCTTTGACTATGAGGCTTCGGCACTGTTATACCTGGCAAATGACATCGCAGAACCTAATGCCCGAGAATACCAGGGACAATTGGACCGGACCCTAATAAGCCTTTGCCAGGCAAGCGGCGGAAGGACTCTGGTTCTATTTACATCGTATGCACAGCTTAAACGCACCGCCAAGAATATCGCCGGCCCGTTGGCTAAGCAGGATATCGTTGTTTTTGAACAAGGCGAGGGTGCTTCGCCAAATGCCCTGCTTGAATCCTTCAAAAGTACTGAAAGGGCCATCCTGTTGGGGACACGTTCTTTCTGGGAGGGTGTGGATATTCCTGGTGAGGCGCTCTCCGTGCTGGTCATCGTTAAACTACCCTTCGCAGTTCCTTCCGATCCGCTGGTGGCAGCCCGGGCTGAGACCTTTGAGGACCCTTTCAATGAGTATCACCTTCCAGAGGCAATCTTGCGCTTCCGCCAGGGGTTTGGCCGACTTATCCGCACCCAATCTGACCGAGGTGTGGTCGCCATTCTAGATCGGCGGGTGCTTACCAAAGCTTATGGAAAACTATTTATAGAATCCTTGCCACAATGCACCTTAAAGGTCGGTTCCCTGGCAGAACTGCCAAGAGCAACAGCAAAATGGCTGGGTGTATAATCCAGCACCGGAGTGAGAAAGATGGATAAACTAACATACGAGAAGCTTACTGAAATCCAGGGACGCATGGAAGCTGAAATGATCGAAAGTTTCCTGGAAGCCCATGAAGTGGATGTAGAACTCATCCAGGAATCCATTGGACATTCAATTTATCCAGTGACTATAGACGGCTTGGGATGCGTACAGATTTTTGTACCTAAGAACAAAATCCTGGAAGCGCGTTCGTTACTCAAAGTTTTTCGAGACGGATTGGAACAAGAAGAAGAGTGACGGTAATTAAAGCCAAACATACCCCCTGGTAATTTATTTCTACTGACTGAAATAATTTAGGATAGCGCTTTTATTGCAGAGCATTATTTCTGGCTGTGTAAGAAGATTCTATAGCCGTAATAAACGCCCCCGCATAATACAAGATCCAGAACGAGGATTATCCAACCGGAAGCAAACACCTGGCTCATTGCCTCCATGGCATTACTACTTTGGGGATAAATAGGCAGCCACAATACTGCAAACGTCACGGCTAATATCGCGCCAAAAATGGCAATCGTCCAGGCTGCCATTCTACTAATCTTGTTCTTTTTCTCATCCATTTACGCCTCCATTTGTAAATCTGTGAAAAAATTGTAGCACTATTATGACCAAAAAAGATTAAATTTTCCTTACTTTTCTGCAATGAGGATGACGTTAAATCCATCATTGCAAAGATGGATGCTTGCATCCGGGTCAATAAAAAGTGCACTTATCTTTTCACCAGAAAGGAAATGGCTGCGCATCATGAGTATCTTCTCAATAAACGCTATCAGCTTGGTTACCAGCTTATCAATATCTGGTTCGATAATTACAATCCGTCCTCCGGGCGCAAGCACCCGCCAGAGTTCCTTTATGGTAAGGTATTGGTCACTGACGTGGTGCAGCGCATCCACCATAACAACCCGATCTACGCTCTCAGGCGGGAAAGGCAGGGATTCTGCCGGTGAATTGACCGCTGCCAGGCCTTTCATGGCAGCCCGACGCAACATACCTCGCGACACATCTGCAACAAACACCTCCCGCACAAGGCCACGCAAAGCCAGCGCGACACGTCCGGTTCCACCGCCTGCGTCCAACAGGAGGTTTTCTGAGGATAATGATAAATATCCAAGAAACGGCTCGCTAAGGTTAAAGGGTCCGGCCCGGTCGTAGCAACCGGCGATCAGGTCAAAATGGTCAAATGGCATTTCAAGGACCTACATTTATGAAATTCTTGATATTCTCAAAAGTCGCCGGACCGACACCCTGTACTTTCTGGATGTCTTGAATTACTTGGAAAGGACCATTTTGGAGACGATAATCCACTATGGCTTGGGCTGTGGTTGGTCCAATTCCCGGCAGCCCATCCAAATCGGCAACAGTCGCGGTATTGATGTTTACCCGCCCAACATTAACATGGCTGGTTTCCACCACTCCGGAAACGTTTATTTGCTGGCCATCCGTTAGCAGAGTAGCAAGATTAATATTACTCTTATCGGCACCTGGAACGAAACCGCCGGCGGCCTGAACCGCAGCCTCGACCCGGCTGCCATCCGGCACTGCATACACACCCGGGGTTGCCACAGCCCCACTAACATAAACTGTTAGCATGGCAGGCGTCGCAGTCGGCAGGAGTGTTACCGACTCGCCGCGCGGACGGGAAACTGACAGCCAGATCAGGCCGGCCGCCAGAAGCCCGATTAATACTCCATATGTAATATTGATGATTGTTTTCATGTCTCACTCCTTTAATAAAGCTGCATGACCGACAATCGGTCCTCAGGTTTCGCCCCTGAGTTAAATAACCGTTCGGCACGGCTGATGCGTCGGAAGTAAGGTGGCATATCCGCCAAGCCAATCGCATGGAAACCAAATTTTACATACAACGATTCTAACCGGGCTCGACACATTAAATAAAGTGGGCGAGTTGTCTCGCGCAGGAGTAATTCCTGGATGACCGCCCTGGCCACGCCATGTCCTCGGGCCTGTTCCTGAACTGCGATGGAGGCCAGCTCTAGTGACCCGTCATAATGCGGTTTGATCTGTCCACATCCCAGAAGTTTATTCTCCTGCGTTACTGCAACCAGAAAACGATGCCAATCCAGATCGGTTGGGTTGATCTTTACTGCATGTATCAATGCGCGGATTGAAGGAAAATCTTCCCGCATAGCTGGGCGTATTATAAGATCAACCAAGGAAACCTGCTGCTGCAATTATCGTGAACGTACTGACAAACCAATGAATAAGCAAAGGATAAACAAACGACTTCGTCCGCCAGGCTACCCAGCCAAAGGCAAAACCGCCAAAGATGGTCGAAAGCGTCTCCAACTCCGGTTTGCCGATATGGGCAAGCGCAAAAGGCACTGCCTGAAGCCAGATGGCTTCTGGTCCGAATTTACGCGCAAACCCGAAAAGTAACCAACCGCGGAAGAGGAATTCCCAGCTAAACAGATCCAGGAGTGTACTCCATGGCAGCCCGGGTAAACGTGTCTTGTAATAATCTTGCATTGCAGCATTTCCACGGGCCGCCCACCACAGAACCGGGGCAATTAATAAGATCCCGCCCAGAGTAAGTGGGATTCCCGTTTTCCAGTCGCCGAACGAAAAACCAAACTCAGCCGGCTTTTGGCGGAAAACCAACAGAATAATGAGCATGGGGAGCACGAAATATAAAAGCGTATGGTCAATGATCTTGGTGGGAAGGCCTGTCTTGCTCCAGCCTGGGAACCATTTCGCCCAGGGTGCCAGCTCCGTCTGATAAAAACTGATTATCAACACTAAAGTACTGACCATTACCAGGACAGCGATTTTCCAGTCAAAGAAGAGTCTTTCACCAAGAAGTTTCTTCACAATTCACCTGCAAAGATGGGATTTTAAGATCCTTGATTTTATTCTACCCGAGAAATCGTATCAGGGTAACTTTTATAAGCGGATATCCGTCGAATTCACCGAGGCCATAGACACCGAAGAAATTGTTTTCGATAAACCGCGATGTATAATCTTGCATGCTATAATGCTTGTAAAGGATTTAGTAAACAATCCGGATCTTTCGGTAATTTCTTCATGACACCCTCTTCAATCCCGGCGAATAGTAACGAAGTAAGGTGGAATTCATGCAGCCCAAGAAACCATTCATATCGATCCTCCTTTTCTTAATGGGTGCAGTCTTTGTCATTTTCGGACAGAGTCTGCTTATAGGGTACCCTTACGAGGAGCGGATAGGGATGTTGATCCCGGTGGCATTTGGGATAGCCCTCGTCTTCCTTGGTGTCTGGAGCATCGAAAAAGGGACGCCTCGATGGATGGCCAGTATCTTGGCTTGGACAACCAGCCACTCGATAAAAGAATGGCAGCTTATCTGCCTGGTTCTTTCCCTGCCAGTTGCCATCATCGTACCTTTTGCAGCCGGAACCGGGCCAAAAATGACGAACCTCATTGTTGCCATTTCTGCCTGGTTTATAGCAATTGGTCTGGTTCTGGCCGGAACTTGGATTCAGCCTGGGCCACTGCGTTGGCCATCCTGGCGGTTGGTAGTTTTGGCGCTCGGCCTTACTTCTTTCGCGTTTCTCTTGCGCGCCATCCTGGCAGATCGGATTCCGATCATGTTGACCGGCGATGAAGCCGCGGCTGGGATTGCTGCAGAAGATTTTACCCGTGGGGTTGTGAACAATATTTTTATTACCTCCTGGTTTGCATTTCCATCCTTTTTCTTTACAATCCCGGCATTCTTTATTGGTTTGTTAGGCCATACAACGGAGGCTTTACGCATCCCATCCGCACTGGCTGGCGCGCTGACGGTTACTGCCTCATTTTTTGTTGCACGCGCCATGTTTGGTAACAGGGTAGCCTGGTTCACCGCTGTGTTTCTAGCCGTGCTTCATTACCAAATCCACTTCAGTCGTATCGGCCTGAACAACATCTGGGATGGATTATGGTACATTGTCACGATTGGCGCCCTTTGGTACGGAATGGAAAAGGATCGTCGCAACGCATATATTCTTGCCGGGCTGTCACTCGGAATTTCACAGTATTTCTATTCCAGCAGCCATACGCTTGTGGTGGTGGTTCTGGCGTGGGTGGTATTGATCGCAATTCTTGACCGACCGCGACTTAAAACAGTCTGGGTAAATCTGATATTACTGTTTTTTATTGCAGGGATAATTGCCCTGCCGCTGGCCTTGTATTATATTAAATTCCCCAATACCTTCATGGAGCCCATAAGTCGCGTAGGCCTCACCCCAGCATGGCTAAAACAGGAGGTTATTAATACTGGGATCCCTGCCTGGAAAATTGTTTTAAAACAGGTCGGGCTGGCAATCGGCTCTTATACCTATGAACCCCTGCGCGCCTGGTATACGCCCAATGTGCCACTCCTCCGGCCTTTTGCAGCGAGCCTTTTTTTAATCGGTATTAATCTCTTAGTTCTCCGCAAAAAGAAATGGACCATTATTCCGATCATGTTGTGGCTGTTAGTCTTCATCGCAATCGGCGCGCTAAGCGAAAGCACCCCGGCAGCCCAACGCCTCGTGGCTGCATCGCCAGCCTGCGCCCTGTTAGTCGGATTTGGACTGGGCGAGAGTACCGAACTGCTTGAAAGAACCTTTGATAAAGGAAAACGCTGGATTTCGGCCTTAGCCATTCTCCTGGTGGTGATTTTGGCAATAGATGAGCTGAATTTTTATTTCCGTGTATATACGCCCAGCGATATAATTTCGGAAGCACGCTCCAGTGGAGTAATCGCCCAAACGCTTGTAAATTACCTGAAGGCAGAACCTAAAGATACACAAGTATTATTCTTCGGTTTTCCCAACATGGGATATTATTCCATTCCGAGCACGCAGTATCTAATCCCGGATATAAAAGGATTTGATGTTAATGAAGCCTGGCCTCCGCCTGAGATGCCCGAGATAACTTCCAATCATTTACTTTTCGTTTTTCTCCCAAACAACCTGGAGCAGATCCATCCAGTTCAGGTAGACTTTCCGGGAGGCAAATTAAATTCCTTCCAAGCCGCGGATGGAAATTTGCTTTATGAAACATATAAAGTCACAACTTCTCATTAATTGGACCAACCAGAATTAATCAGTTTTGCAAAACCAACAACATATGGCAGATCTGCTTGGTTAACGAAAATAGGCAACGAAACTAGTTTTTGTCATGGTAGAAGAAAAAATTGAACGGCCGATAGGGCTAACCATACTCGAGATTCTTTTCCTCTTGTTTGCTGCCTGGAATGGCTTGCGGTTGGGCGAATCCATTTTCTTCTGGAAAACATTGGCAGAATATGGTGCTTACCCGCTCTATATCGCTTTGACCGGCGCGATCTGGCTGATCGCCGCTATGTTTCTTTTTTGGGCTTTTTGGCGAGGAAAAACCTGGGGAAGGGCTGCGGCGTTTGCGGGTACGCTTGGTTACTCTGTCTGGTATTGGCTTGATCGGCTGGTTTTGCAAAAACCGCATGCCAATTTATCATTCGTTGTTGTTGCAAATATTGCGTTCTTTTTGTTCGTCCTAATAATCCTGTTCTCGCGCAAGACACGGCGTTTTTTCCAGAAAGATACTCATGAGCGATGATCCCAAACTTCAACACTTGCGTAACCGAAAAGTAAGCACCCGGTTGGGTGGCGGTCCGGATCGGATCGCGGCCCAGCACCAAAAGGGTAAATTAACTGCCCGTGAACGCCTGGATTTGCTGCTTGATAAAGGTTCGTTCCATGAAATCGATCCTTTCGTTGTCCATCGTACCCACGATTTTGGCTTGGAAAAACAAAAATTTCCAGGTGATAGTGTTGTCACCGGTTGGGGTACCATCGACGGCCGGCTGGTCTATGTATTTTCGCAGGATTTCACCGTTTTCGGCGGTAGCCTGGGCGAAGTCCACGCGCAGAAGATTTGCAAGATACTCGACCAGGCTCTAAAGAACGGTGCACCGGTGGTCGGGTTGAACGATTCAGGTGGCGCACGCATCCAGGAAGGGGTGGTATCTCTTGCCGGTTATGCCGAAATTTTCCTGAGGAATACCCTGGCATCCGGAGTCATTCCCCAAATATCGGCCATCCTGGGACCTTGTGCAGGCGGCGCAGTCTATTCACCAGCTTTGACCGACTTTGTTTTCATGGTCAGGGGCACTTCGAATATGTTCGTGACCGGTCCGGATGTCGTAAAAGCTGTCACCCACGAACAGGTGTCAGCCAACGATCTGGGCGGAGCGGATGTGCATGCTGAAAAATCTGGGGTGTGTCACATTACCTCCGAGAGTGAGGCAGATGCGATGTTTCTTATCCGGAAAATGCTCGGATACTTGCCTCAAAATAACATGGAAGATCCGCCCTTTTTGCCAAATGGGGATGATCCTCTTCGCACCGATGAGACTCTCGACACAATAATTCCTGAAGACCCCGGTAAACCTTACGATGTAAAAGAGGTCATCCGTCGCGTGGTGGACAGCGGCCAGCTTTACGAAATCCAGGAAGCTTTTGCACAAAACATAGTCATTGGATTTGCCCGTCTGGGTGGGCATTCTGTCGGGCTTGTAGCAAATCAGCCTCAGGTGTTGGCGGGCGTGCTCGATATCGACGCCAGCGAAAAAGCCGCACGCTTTGTCCGTTTTTGTGATTCATTCAATCTCCCGGTCGTCACACTGGTGGATGTACCTGGCTTCATGCCTGGCACACTCCAGGAACATGGTGGTATCATCCGCTCAGGCGCCAAGCTCCTGCATGCTTATTGTGAAGCGACCGTCCCTAAAGTGACGATTGTCCTGCGAAAAGCCTATGGCGGGGCCTACATAGTCATGTCCAGCAAACATTTGCGTGGCGACGTAAATCTGGCCTGGCCAAGCGCCGAGATTGCTGTGATGGGCCCGGAAGGGGCCGTTAGCATCATCTTCCGAAAGGAAATGGAAGCCTCTGAAGATCCTGTCCAGCGTAAAGTGATTTTGACAAATGAATATCGGGAAAAATTTGCCAACCCTTACGTAGCTGCGGAGCGCGGATACTTGGATGATATCATCGAACCCAGCGAGACGCGCCCGCGCCTGATTAACGCTCTGGAAATGCTCAAGAATAAACGCGATTCCAATCCTTCAAAAAAACACGGTAATATACCATTATAAAAGGCCAATTGCCATCCACAGGAAAAAATGATGAACAAAACCAACGCTCGTCTTCAAAAAATCGCTGATTTTGCCCTCGCTCATTTGAACGAAAGTTACCAGAAGCGCTCAACGGAAGCCAAGGCCAATCTCGATCGTTATCTCGCCGGTGTTGAATACCGTTGGCAGCACACCTTGCGGGTTGCTCAATTTGGCAAGGTGATTGCCGAGAATGAGAGCGCGGATGTGGAATTGGTGGTGGCAGCTTGCCTGCTTCACGATATCGCCTGGTTTGATACTACTGCCGAAAACAGCCGGGAGCATGGACCCATAGGCGCAGAGCAAGCCAAGCCTTTTTTGGAAAGCCTCGGTTACACCAGCCAGCAGATCGAGAATATCTGCAATTGCATTGCTGCGCATGTGATGGACGGGAATCCGGGCACACCCGAGGCAAAAATTGTCAGTGATGCAGATGACGTGGATCGCTATGGACCATACCGCATCCTGCAATGGTGCATTTCAGACATCGGTGATTACGAAAAACTGGCCGCCAAGTTGAATGAACGAATTAAGCGTCTCGAACATTATCGTGAAGAGAATCCACTTTTCACTCCCACCGGGCAACAGCTTTTTGCTGAACAACTTAATTTACAACTCCGATTCTTTAACGAATTTGTTGGCGAAAAGAAATTGAGTGTAATGCCTCAAATCTAGTATGTTCAAGAAACTGCTCATCGCCAACCGCGGCGAGATCGCCGTACGCATCCAGCGCGCCTGCAGGGAACTTGGCATCAAGACTGTTGCCATCTACTCCGAAGCCGACCGGCACGCTCTGCATGTTCGCTACGCGGATGAGGCCTATTTGCTCGGCCCTTCGCCCGCACGTGATTCCTACCTGCGCGGCGATAAGATCATAGATATTGCTCGTAAATGCACGGCTGATGCGATCCATCCCGGTTATGGTTTCCTGGCCGAACGAGCTGACTTTGCCACAGATTGTGCCGAGGCCGGACTGGTTTTCATTGGTCCCAGGCCATCAGCAATAGCCGCGATGGGGGATAAGGCGATTGCACGCGCGACGGTCGCCAAGGCCGGAGTCGCCATCGTACCAGGGACGGAAAGCGAAGGGCCTCTCCAGGATGATGACCTGCTTGTCCTCGCTCCGAAAATCGGCTTCCCACTGCTCATCAAGGCCAGCGCTGGAGGCGGTGGGAAAGGCATGCGCGAGGTTCGGGAATTGAGTGGAATGCCTGAATTGCTTCAAGCAGCCAGGCGGGAGGCCGAATCTGCTTTTGGAGACGGGAACATCTATCTGGAAAAGTTGATCGAAGGAGCCCGGCATATCGAGTTCCAGATCATGGCCGACCAGTATGGAGATGCGATCCATCTGGGCGAACGGGAATGCTCCATTCAGCGCCGCCATCAAAAACTCATCGAAGAATCCCCCTCGCCGCTGCTTGCCGACAACCAGGATTTGCGCCAGCGGATGGGCGCCGTTGCCATCCAGGCGGCGCGTGCGGTGGATTATGCCAATGCCGGCACGATCGAATTCCTGGTGGATAAAGATCAAAGATTTTATTTTCTGGAAATGAACACACGATTGCAGGTGGAGCATCCGGTCACCGAGGCAGTCACAGGTATAGATATCGTAGCTGAACAGATCCGGGTAGCAAATGGTCGTCATTTAAGCCGCAAACAGGAAGATATCCAGCCGCGCGGAGCCGCCATTGAATGCCGGATCAATGCCGAAGACCCCTATAATGATTTCCTGCCATCAACCGGTCGAATTACGCTGATGCAATTGCCAACCGGTCCCGGTGTCCGGATTGACACCGGCGTATACGTTGGTTTCGAGATATCAACCTATTATGATCCGCTGATTTCCAAATTGATTGTCTGGGGGGAAACGCGGCCCCAGGCCATCGTCCGGACACGGCGCGCCCTGGAGGAATTTCGGATCGTTGGGGTTCGGACAAATATTCCATTCCACCAAACAATGATGAGCACGTATCCATTCATAACCGGAAAATATGACACTCGCTTTGTGGAAGAACAATTTTCCATGATCGATGCAGCTGAAAACCGTGAGCTCTACCTGGATATTGCAGCTCTGATGGCCAGTCTGGTGGCGCATGAACAGATGGAACGGCGCACCCAGGTCTATCCACGGGCTGAGCAAGAATCGAATTGGAAGCGGGCAGCCCGCCGCGAGAATACCAACCAATGAGATACATAGCCGAAGTGGATGATCTGCAATTCCCGATCGAGATTCTGGATGAGCACCATGTCCGTTTCGGAGGAGACGTTCTCCAGGTTGACTTGGCCACCGTCAGCGGTGAGCCACTGTACTCATTAATTATCAATGGTGAATCCTTCGAAGGATACGTTTATCCGGATGAGGATGGCTGGCAGGTCCTATTATTGGGTCAGTTCTATCAAGTGCGAGTGGAGGATGAACGCGAAAATCGCCTCCGTTCGGCAGTTCCAGGTCGCGTGCATGCTGGTACGGAATTCATCCTCAAAGCGCCCATGCCGGGAATGGTTGTCTCGGTGGCCGTGACGGAGGGGCAGTCAGTAGAAAAAGGCCAGACTCTATTGATCCTTGAATCAATGAAAATGCAAAACGAATTACGCGCTCCCTACGCTGGGAAGGTAACCCGTCTGCGTATTCAGGCCGGGGAGAGCGTGGAACAGAAACAAGTACTGCTAAATCTCACCGCAATTTCGCTGGACTCCAAAAGGGAGAAAGAAGAAACCCCAGAGGATTAGCCTCATCAGGCAGTCAATCTTTTTCGCAGACCTGGTCGGGAAATAAGATTAGAGGGAAGTATGCCAGAGCTCATCCTTGGTCCAATCGCAGGTGGTCTCTTAAACATATCCGCCAATTTGTGGGGGCGCGCGGCTGAGGCCGGAACAATCCTATAGAAAACTTATACATATTTGCCGGAAACCTGCATTAGTCACATCCCATGACTGCAGGGTGCAGACCCCTTAATTCACCTGTTCCCATCCACCAATTCTGCCCGACACCGTTCGAGCAAGTTTGCAATAAATACGCCCGCCTTCTATATACGTCGATTAAGACCAGAGCAGTACATCACCTTCAAGGTCATTTCGTTGTCACCAACCAAATTTTGGCGTCGTTCTAGTTCGCTTTCAAGGCCGCACGCCCTTGATGGATTTCAGCACCTATGGAACAGATGGTGAACTGCCGGCGCCAAAATAACCAATTCTGTTCCCCTTCCAATTGATTTGCTGGACTTCTCCGCTCTCGCCCAACAATCCGGGCAGTTGAGCCTTAAACTCTGCAACTACTCCGCTCGTAAAAAAGCGCATTACGCCGGGTGTGGGGTTCATATTCCTTAATCCCGCCGAATCCAACAGGCGGGCAGTCTGGCGTGCGACAGCCGGAGCCGGATCAATCACCCGCACTTCCGGTCCAACGATCTGGCTGATCAGCGGGATGACGAATGGGTAATGCGTACAGCCCATTACGACTGTATCAATCCCCCGTTCAAGCATCGGCTGCAGGGCTTTTTCCAGTATTTTTCGCGTCCCGGGGGAATCCAGCTCACCTTTTTCGATCAGCCCGACCAGGCCCGGGCAGGTATCCTGCAGGATGGTTACCCCACTGCCAAAACGTTCCACGACGGATGCGTAAAGCGCGCCTTGGAAGGTAGTCGGCGTCGCCAGGATGCCTACAACGCCTGTGTGAGTGGATTCAGCAGCCGGTTTTACGGCCGGCTCCATTCCCACAAATGAAATGGTTGGAAAAACCACCCGCAAAGTGCGTAAGGCTGCCGCTGAAGCGGCATTGCAAGCCACCACAATTAGTTTCGCTCCTAAACTCAGCAGAAAACGCGTAATTTCCTCTGAAAAAACCCGCACTTCTTCCAATCCGCGCGGTCCATATGGGACATGGCCCTGGTCAGCAAAATAGAGAACGGATTCGGATGGTAATAAGCCGCGTAACTCCCGGAGCACAGAAAGTCCACCGACGCCTGAGTCAAAGATGCCAATAGGTGCATTATTGGAGGCCATGATTTTAACCCTTCCGAGCTGCATCAACAAATGCCCGAAATAGTCGCTGATTTACTGACTGCTCCAGCAGCCATTCAGGATGCCATTGAACTGCCATCCCAAAAGGATGTTCGGGCAATTCCACGGCCTCCACCAGGCCATCGGGCGCATAGGCAGTTGGGAGCAACGCCGGGGCCAGATCCTTTATTCCCTGGTGGTGCAGGCTGTTTACATTCAATTTGGTTTCGCCCAGAACGTTCGCCAGGCGGGTTGTTCCTTTGACTGTCACCTCGTGGGCAAGTAATTTACGTTCAGTGACTGAATCAAAATCATGCTTGATCGCGCCGGGCATTTGATCCTGAATGTGTGTGTACAATGTTCCGCCCAATGCCACATTGATCATTTGAAAGCCACGGCAAATTCCGAGAAAAGGTTTTCCGGATTCTGTTGCACTGCGGAGCAAGGCGATCTCAACCGCATCACGATCGGGATCCGCTCCATCGATTCTAGGATGGAACTCTCCCCCGAAACGTTCTATGGAAATATCCACACCTCCCGGCAGGAGGATGCCGTCCAATCGGCCGAATAAAGAATCAAGAGCCTTAGTTTTCAGCCCGGATGGAATTAGAACAGGCGCCCCACCCGCTTCCGCTACCGCAGTGATGTACATACGTGTTAGCGCAGCGATGGGAAATCCATTTTTGTTCTCGTAATTATAGGTTGTCAGGCCGATTACCGGGATCAAAACTCACACTCCTTGATAACAAAAAAGGGCGCAGCTTTGAATCTGCACCCTTTTATTGTAAACGATTTTCGCTCTACTCGAATTTTTGCTTGAGATGGGCTTTCTTGCCAGTCAGTCCACGCAGGAAGTACAACTGTGCCCGCCGGGTGTGGGTATGACGCTCAACCACCACCTTGTCAATCCGGGGTGAAAGCAGAAGGAAAGTACGTTCCACACCGATGCCGTTGGAGGCTGTGCGTCGGACGGTGAAATTGGCATTGTTTCCGCCCTTGCGCGAGCGGATGACAGTGCCCTTGAATTCCTGGATACGTTCACGGTCGCCTTCCTTGATGCGGACATGCACGCTTACCTGGTCACCGGGTTTAAGTTCGGGAATATTTTCGTTCTTGGTCGTATTAAAGTTTTTGTTTAAGTCAATCATGGCTCATCTTCCTCACAAAAATTCTTCGCCTTGTAGCGCGGGGCGAGATTATAACATGCGTTCTAGAATGGAGCAAGTATTGAAATTCGGGTATAATTTCTGTTCTGCCCCCGTAGCTCAATGGATAGAGTAATGGACTTCGAATCCAGTGGTTGAGAGTTCGAGCCTCTCCGGGGGCGCAGATTTCAGGAGATCGTTTAGCCTGTCTCTTGTGATGGGTTAACCGGGAGCCAGACCGTGAATATCGCTCCGTGCCCAATTTCCCTATTCTTGACTTCAATCCGCCCGTGGTGATGATCGACAACTTGCTTCACGATCGCCAGGCCCAGTCCCGTTCCCGGCGCGCCTGTTTGGCGTCCAGCCGCGCCTCGGTAGAACCTCTCAAACAGGTGCGGTAGGTCTTCGGCACTGATTCCTAACCCTGTATCCTCCACTTTAAAGCCCACCCGGGGCTCATCATCCTCCGCTGCGTACATCGTGCTGATCAAAACCTGCCCTCCGGAAGGTGTGTAATTCAGGGCATTGGTGATCAGGTTGGAGACCGCTTGCACAACGGTTGGCTCGTCCAGCATTACGGGGCCAAGGTCGGTCTTGAGCTCAGATCGAAGGGTCAAACCGCGATCCCTGGCAAGTTCCTGGCGGTCATTAACCAGGGTCTGAATCAAGCCATTGAGGTTGCACAAAACCGGTCGGAAGGACATATGTCCCAGGTCAAGGTGAGAAAGGTTAAGCAGGTCTTCGATCAGGTTTCGAAGACGCTGAAGTTCCCTCCCAATCACATCCAGGCGCTCCTCGGTCTTGATCGCCGGTTGGGATCGCAACATTTGATAATAAAGGAGAAGGTTGGTCAAGGGCGTACGCAGTTCATGGTTAATATTGGCAATAAACTCCGACTTCACCCGGTCGGCCGCTTGTGCTTTTTCCAATGCAGTTCGAAGTTCGGTTGTGCGTTCTGCCACCCGCATCTCCAATTCGGTGGCGTGTTGCATCAACTTCTCGTTCAAACGCGTGCGATGCAGGGCGTTTCCTGCAATTTCAGTCAATGTGATCAACAAACGCGCATCTTCAGCACTGAACTCACGTGGCAGGGGCGTGGAGACCAGGAACATTCCAATAACTTCCAACTCTGTGCGGATCGGGACGCATACTGCACTCCAATCGGGTGGAGCCAATTCCCGTAGTGCTTGTGATGCGTATGGATCCCTGGTTACATTGCCGGAGAAATAAACATCTTCTGATGAAAGTACGTTGCCGAGTAAATTTTCTCCCCGCTCCAATTCTATATGTGCAACTTTCAAACACCAGCCCCGCCCAATCAATTG
>JADGQB010000247.1 GCA_017882145.1 Anaerolineales bacterium | reverse complement strand
GCGGTCAAGTAGCATATTCGATACCCATTGGGGTGTTTTGGGAAGAATAGCCAAAACACCCCATTTCCATTTTAGTATCTCAGAGTATCAATCCAGGCTTCATAAGAGGCATTTATGTACCATTTCGATTGGCCGATATTTTGGCATTATTTATGGCCATTTACTGCCCTGAGTGATCCGCTTCTCCGGAACGGATTGATCACCACCATCCTTGTCAGTGTCATCGCTCAATCAATGGGTGTTATTTTGGGTCTTTTCGCGGCGCTTGGAAAAATGTCGAAACTGCCGCCTTTGCGCTGGTTGGCAGACGCTTACATATGGTATTTCCGCGGAACACCGTTGTTGGTACAAATGGTCCTGCTGTATTATGGCCTGGGCGTCACCCATATTTATGATTTCCCAAATATCCATATTGGGTTTATTGTAATTGCTGGCGCGATCCAGGCTGGTACCCTGGCATTGGGTATAAATGAAGGCGCTTATATGGCGGAAATCGTCCGGGCAGGGATTGAAGCGGTGGATTCCGGCCAAATGGAGGCCGCCAAGTCGCTGGGCATGACCTATGGAATGGCCATGCGCCGTATTGTGCTGCCGCAAGCTGCGAAGGTCATCATCCCGCCTTTGGGGAATGAATTCAACAACATGATGAAGACCACAACGCTGATGGAGGTCATTTCGGCCGGCGAATTGTTCTTCGGATTCAACCAGATCAACGCACGGGTCTTTAAGCCCTTCGAGTTATTCATCGCCCTTTCCATGTACTACCTGGCGATGACCACAGTGTGGACGATGATTCAGGCCCGTATCGAAGCCAGTCTGGGAGAGCGCAAAGGTAAAGATAAAATGCCGGGCATGTTCGAACGTCTGACAGGTACCAAAATTGGAGCGCACTAATGGATGAAAAGACCAATTCACCGTCTGCAGTGATTGACTCCTCCATTGTGGTCAAAGCCGAAAAAGTAAACAAATATTTCGGTTCCTTGCATGTTCTCAAGGATATCGATCTTGAGGTGCGTAAGAACGAAGTCGTGGTAATTATTGGACCATCCGGATCCGGAAAGAGCACCCTGTTACGGTGTATCAACCATCTCGAGAAGATCAACAGCGGGAAAATATTTGTGAATGGACGGATGATCGGTTATTACGAAAAGGATGGCAAGCTGGTTGAAGAATCCGAGAAGAACATTGCCAAGCTGCGGGCCGATATTGGCATGGTTTTCCAGCGTTTCAACCTTTTTCCCCACCTGACTGCCATTGAAAATATCATCGAGGCTCCGCTGAACGTTCGAAAAATTTCCCGGGAGCAGGCCGAACAGGAAGCAACGAAATTGTTAGCACGCGTCGGGTTGTCCGAGAAACGTGACCAGTATCCCAACCAGTTATCGGGCGGGCAACAGCAGAGAATTGCGATCGCCCGGGCGCTGGCCATGAAGCCGGCCTTGATGTTATTCGATGAGCCGACCTCTGCTCTTGATCCGGAAATGATCGGTGAGGTTCTTAACGTCATGGAAGAACTGGCCAAAGAGATCACAATGGTCGTAGTCTCTCATGAGATGGGTTTTGCGCGTGCGGCCGCTGACCGGATCCTTTTTGTCGATGAGGGTGTGATTATCGAAGATACCACGCCGGAGGAATTGTTTAGCAATCCGCGCGAAGAGCGCACCAAACTGTTCCTAAGCAAAATCCTGAACTAACGAATATCTTATTTTTGTTAATGACAGACACTGGGGTAGCGGCTTCGGCCGCTATTTCGTTTATAATCGATTCAAGTTGAATCATATAAAAGAACCAAATTCGGAGGAACATCCTATGAAACTCGTTACCAATCCTCAGATGCACCTTATCGAAGAAGAGGCGGATGGCAGCGGTCTGACTTATGAAAAAATGATGGAAAATGCTGGATACAATCTATCCCGGGAAGTATTGCGGTTGGCATATGCGCATGACGACGAAGAGGAAATTCAGGTTCTTGGCCTGGTCGGTCCCGGAAATAACGGTGGTGATACCCTGGTGGCGCTGGCACGCCTGGCTGAGAAAGGCTGGACGGCGCGTGCCTACCTCGTTCATCGCAAGATGGCTGGCGATATTCTGATCAAGCGTTTGGAGGAAGCCGATGGGGAAGTCTACCAGTCCGATAAGGATGAGAATTTCCAACAGTTGCAGGCGTTCATGGAAAGCGCCGATGTTGTACTGGATGGTGTGCTTGGGACAGGCTTCAAGCTCCCGCTTAAAAGTGATATCGGGTCGGTTCTGGCAGCCGTTCAGGGAATTGTCGCCGAAATGGAATGGCCACCCTATATTATCGCTGTTGATTGTCCATCCGGAATTGATTGTGATACCGGTCAGGCCGCCCCGCAAACCATCCCGGCGGATGCGACCGTTACCATGGCAGCGGTCAAACAGGGGTTGCTAAAACTGCCGGCTTATGACCTGATTGGCGAACTGCGGGTGGTTGAGATCGGCCACTTGGGTGATCTTAAAGCCTGGCAAGCGATTAAGAATGAGGTGGCGGATGAAGGCATGGCCCTGGCGCTTTTACCCAAACGTCCGACCGATGCCCATAAGGGGACTTTTGGAACGGCGTTTATTGCGGCGGGATCCATAAATTATACCGGCGCGGCCTGGCTGGCTGGACAAGCAGCCTACCGGATTGGTGCCGGATTGGTGACCCTGGCTATTCCTGCCTCTTTGCACGGTACCCTTGCGGGCCAGTTCCCTGAGGCAACCTGGGTGCTGCTCCCGCATGAGATGGGTGTGATCGCATCTGGTGCCGCAGATGTGTTAATGAAAAATATTGAACGTGCGACGGCTCTCTTAATCGGCCCTGGCCTGGGGTTGGAGGACACGACCAAGGAGTTTATTGCGAATTTGCTGAATGGTTTATCAGAGAAACCTGCTCATGGACGGATGGGTTTTGTCCAGAGTGCAGGGAATATAACAGATCAGAAGCCTGTTTTCCTGCCCCCGATGGTTTTCGATGCCGATGGATTAAAACTGCTGGCAAAAATTCCGGATTGGCCTAAACTGCTGCCTGCGCCGGCCATCCTGACCCCTCACCCGGGTGAAATGGCTGTATTGACGGGCATGGCGACCGATGAGATCCAGAAAGACCGTCTGAATTTGGCGCGTAAATTTGCTCAGGAATGGGGACATGTTGTCGTGCTGAAGGGTGCATTTACCGTTATCGCCGCACCGGATGGACGCACAACGACCATCCCGATCGCAACTCCTGCGCTTGCGCGTGCGGGAACCGGTGATGTACTGGCAGGTCTGATCACTGGCTTGCGTGCCCAGGGAGTGGAAGCTTACGATGCCGCGCGAACTGGAGCCTGGATCCATGCACAGGCCGGGCTAAGCGCAGCCGGCTTTCAAGGAAGCGCGGGTGCAGTAATGGCCGGGGATGTGCTGGATGCAGTCCCGGACGTAATTGCGGATCTGGATTAGGGAATTCAAACCCCGGCTGAAAGTGGAGCCGGGGTTTAGATTATCAGCTTATTCATCCAGCGACTGTCTTTGCTTTTTGACAGCGCCTCTTTTCTTCTTGGATTCAACTCGTTTGATCCGGGCTGACAGGCCGGGTCGGGTAGCCAGCCTGGTTCGTGGACGATTTGCAGCTTTCTGGATTAAAGCTGATAATCGCAGGAGTGCATCCGCACGATTCTGCTCCTGTGTGCGGTAGCGCTTGGCCTCGATAATGAGGATTCCATCCTGGGTCATACGGATTCCTGCGAGTTTTGCCAATCGTTCCTTTACATCTACAGTCAAGGATGCAGACTTGAGCACATCGAAGCGCAATTGGGCAGCCGTTGACACCTTGTTTACGTTCTGCCCCCCCGGGCCGGAGGAACGGACGAAGGTGAAAGTCAATTCGTTATCGGGAATGGAGATAGTGGGGGTGATTTCCATGATCATAGTCTAACACGACTTACAGGTCTTATAGCTAAAAAAAGGATCCAACATGTCAAACCCAGACTTGTTGGATCCTTTGGGATGCTTGAGACTTGCTGACGTAACTTAAAACATCATCGCATTGATTTTCTCGATCGTTTGGCTTGCCGGCCGAAGATCCTTCTCAGTCAAACGGTTGAGAGGTTCATCAACCAGATTATAAATATCGGTCAGGGTTGGTTTGGATGTATCAATATAGATCAATCCGGTTATGAACCAGTTGTTCTTCTGGGCTTCTTCGAGCCTTTGGAAAGCATTGGTACGGCTGGTGGGGTCATAATCCTTTTCGAGTTTCTTGAGGATGATCGTCGAACCATCGTGCATGGTGACTTCCCGTACAGTGCCCTCTGGAAAATCACCGGTCAGTTGAATTTCGGCCAAAGCCGGGACAAACGAAATCTCTTGCAGCGGCGCTTCATGGTCCCTCCCCCAGGTGTAAGAGTGAAAAGCATTATCCTGATTGTTGAAGGTAACGCACGGGCTGATGATGTCGAGCACGGCGATGCCATCGTGGCTGAGAGCGGACTTGATCAGCTCCTTTACCTGCTTGGCATCGCCTGCGAAGGAGCGAGCCACGAAGGTGGCATTCGACGCCAGGGCTTCCATACAAATATCCACCGGCATGTACTGGTTGGTGCCCTGGTGTTTCAGGTTCAGACCCATTTCGGCAGTGGCAGAGAATTGGCCCTTGGTCAAGCCGTAAACGCCGTTGTTCTCGACGATATACACAATCGGAGCATTGCGACGCATCATATGTTTGAAACCGCCCATGCCAATGGAGGCGGTGTCGCCATCGCCAGAGATGCCTATGGCGCGCAGGGATTTGTCCGCAAACAGAGCACCCGTGGCAAGATTGGACATGCGACCATGCAAACTGTTGAATCCAAAGGAACGGTTCAAGAAGTAGGTTGGGCTTTTAGAAGAGCAGCCAATCCCACTGAATTTCATCATTTCTTCCGGGACAATATCCAGTTCATAACATGCGGCAATGATCTGGCTGGCGATCGAATTATGTCCGCAGCCCTGGCAGAGCGTGCTGGGCATGCCGCGGTAATCATTTTTTGTGAGGCCGGCCTTGTTGGTTTGTCCGGTAACTACTGCTGGTGCAACCATATTATTTTTCCTCCTGGGCCAGGATGGATTCCTCGACCCATTTTGCTGTCAGTGGCATACCATCCGAATGGGCAGCCGAACGAAATTTATTGGCTTCAGTGGGCATAACTGCACTCAGGATCTGTACGAGTTGCCCATCCCGATTGGCTTCGACCACGTAGATCCGTTCATGTTCTTTGATGAAATCCTGGGCCTGTTGCGTACAGGGCAGGGCGCGCAGGCGCATGAAATCGCTTTTGAGTCCCTTATCCTCGGCCAGGAAAACACGCGCCTCGTTGACCGCAGCTACCGTAGATCCAAAGGCGATCACGCCGATTGTGGCGCCCGTAGTTTTTTCGATGATGGGTTCCGGGACCAAAGTACGGGCGGTATCATATTTCTTTTTCAACCGCTCCATGTTGTCTTCCCATGGTTTTGGGTCTTCCGTATAGCGGGCGTTCTCATCGTGGCCGGTGCCGCGCGTGAAGTAGGCTGCAGCGGGATTGCGGTTTCCCACAATGGTCCGGTATGGGATGCCATCCCCATCCACATCTTTGTAACGCGACCAGTTATTTTTTAATTTTTCCAGGTCGGATTCCCATAATACTTTGCCCCGATCCATGGGCTTATCCGGGTATTCGAACGGCCTGGTCATCCACTGGTTCATTCCGAGGTCGAGGTCACTTAGTACGAAAACCGGTGTTTGGAGATGTTCAGCCAGATCGAAGGCCTTCCAGCCAAATTCGAAGCATTCCTGCACAGAGCCTGGTAAGAGGATCACATTTTGAACATCTCCATGGCCAAGGAAATAGACATCGGTCATATCACCCTGGGCGGTACGGGTGGGCATACCGGTACTGGGCCCGATGCGTTGGACATCCCAGACAACCAGCGGAATTTCGGCCTGATATGCCAGGCCGGCGAATTCGGTCATCAGGCTGATCCCGGGACCGGAAGTGGATGTCATAGCCCGCAGGCCCGACCATCCGGCTCCGACTGCCATGCCGATGGCAGCG
>JADGQB010000246.1 GCA_017882145.1 Anaerolineales bacterium | reverse complement strand
AACCGCTACCTGATCCTTGAGCAACTGGGAAAGGGCGGCATGGCAATTGTGTATCACGCCCGGGATACCATGTTGGAACGCTCGGTGGCTGTAAAAGTCCTGCGTGAAGACTACTCACGCGACTCGGCTTTCCAGGAACGCTTCCGCCAGGAGGCCAAGGCGGCTGCGAACCTGTCTCATCCGAACATTGTTACCGTCCATGATTTTGGGCTGGATAAAGGACAACTTTTTATCGTCATGGAATACGTCCCGGGCACTGACCTGAAAACCCTTGTCAAAAAACGCGGCCGATTCACCCCCGAAGAGGCCGTGCCATTGCTTGTCCAGGCCTGTGCGGGCATTGGTTACGCTCACCGCGCCGGCCTGGTGCACTGCGATGTAAAACCCCAAAATATGCTGGTCACCCCCGACATGCGTCTCAAAGTTGCCGATTTCGGAATTGCCCGGGCATTGTCCACCATCCATCCCGAGGAGCAGAGTGACATAATCTGGGGCTCACCGCAATATTTCTCCCCCGAACAAGCCTCCGGAGCAGCCCCTTCTCCGGCCTCAGACGTGTATTCGCTCGGCGTTATCATGTATGAGATGCTGACCGGTTCGCTGCCCTTCCGCGCGGAGACGGCGGCCGACCTGGCACGCCTGCACATCGAATCCGAGCCGGTGCCAATTTCTGAGAAGCTTCCCAGCATTTCTCCGGTGCTTGAACAGATCCAGGCGAAAGTACTTTCGAAGGAACCCTCCCAACGTTACCGGACGGCGGACCAATTTGGACGAGTCCTGCTCAACTTTGGAGGCGCCAAGGCTTCTCCGACATTGATCCTAACCCCGGAAGCTGCCCCGGCGCCAGTCAATTCTCCGGTTAGCGTAGAAACACCTGCAGCAGATCCCGGTCTTGAGCTCGATTGGGTTTCGATAGGTCTGGGGCTGGTGGCGCTGGTGGCTGTGCTGGGGCTGGTTCCGTTCTGGCTGTACGTTTATTTCGTGTATAATCCGCCCATTCGGTAAGACGGTTGAACAAAAGGTACTTTATGGTCCACTCATCAAAGGTACCTGGTTGGTCGTGTGTTTGGATAAAATGTCAAAACGGTTTTTGATCGCCCCATCCATCCTTTCGGCAGATTTTACCCGTCTTGGCGAGCAAATTGCTGAAGTTGAAGCGGCCGGAGGAGAATGGATCCATATCGATGTTATGGATGGGCATTTTGTCCCAAACCTTACGATGGGGCCGTTCATCGTTGAAGCCTGCCGCCGGGCAACGAAATTGCCACTGAATGTGCACCTGATGATCGAGCACCCGGAGAACTTGTTTGAAGCTTTTGCCAAAGCGGGGGCCGACCACCTGATCGTGCACGTGGAGACCTGCCCGGATGTGGTCAGCACTTTGAAAATGATCAAGAGCCTGGGCTGTAAAGCCGGAGTAACACTTAACCCGGCCACCCCTGCCAGCCGCCTGGAAGCTGCCCTTCCGCTGGCAGATATTGTCCTGGTTTTGACAGTCCATCCCGGATATTCGGGGCAGGATTTTATACCTGAGGAAGTATCAAAGATCGCTGAAATTCGCCGCAGGCTGGATGAAATCGGCTCGCCTGCCTGGCTGGAAGTGGATGGCGGCATCTCTATCCAGACCATTTCCCAGGTTCGTGAAGCCGGAGCAGAAGCCTTTGTTGCGGCAAAAGCGGTTTTTGGATATCCGGAGGGTATCGCGGCCGGCATCCAGGCGTTGAAGAACAAAATAACAGATTGATTGAGATTAAAAACAAAAATCACGACACAAGCCGTGATCTTGTTTCAGCAGATTAAAAACCGATTACCCCGATTTCGCCAACGTGCGGATGCACTTGGTGCACAATACCTTCTTCACTTTCTGACCATTCTCGATGACCGTCACCTTCTGCAGGTTGGCATGGAACGGGCGATTAGTTGCCCGCTTGGAGAACGAGACAGCGTGACCGAAAGTAGTGGACTTACCACAATGAGCGCATTTTGCCATTTTTCTTAATTCCTTTCTAAACAGATAAGACCAACCTGTCTTGGACAGGCGGCGTATTCTACCACGATTCGCATCCAGGTACAAGTCGAGTGTTATTTATTGATATACAAAGATGCAGCGCATTTATTGGAGAAGTTGGGGGGCGTGCGGGCAGGACCGCACCCCCAGTTTTCCTGGCTTATTGAAATTTTCTGAAAAGAGGTTAAAACTATGGGCGAAGAGACGACCACTTTAGGCACAATCACGATTTCGCCAAGTGCCCTGGCAACCATTGCTTACCATGCCACTCTGACTTCCTATGGCGTGGTGGGGTTGGCTCCCAAGAACCTGGCTGAAGGCCTGGCGATGACCATTACCCACGAACCTGCTCGCGGTGTTTCGGTGAATTATGATGGAGAAGAGATCAATATTGATGTCCACATCATTATCGAATACGGCACGCGGATAACCTCAGTGGCTGACAGTGTGGCCAACGCAGTGCGTTACCAGGTGGAGAAAGCATTGGGGATGCCGATCCATAATGTCAATGTTCATATTCAGGGTCTGCGCATCAGCAATCCCGATTAATGCGAGGAGATTTTATAAGTATGAATCCGGATATTCAAGCGCGGCTCGAGCGTTTTAAGTCCACGCCGATTGACGGGCAGATCCTCAAGAAACTGGTCGAGGCAGGGCTGACCTGGTTGCGGGCCAACCAACAGACGGTAAACTTACTCAACGTTTTTCCGGTCCCGGATGGCGATACAGGCACGAACATGGTTCTGACCATGCAATCGGCCTATAATGAAATCGACAGTCTTGCTCATCATAATGTTGGCCAGATGGCGGCGGCCGTATCACAAGGGGCTCTGATGGGGGCACGCGGCAATTCAGGGGTGATCCTTTCCCAATTGTGGCGAGGTTTTGCACGCGCGCTTCACAATCAGGAGATCCTGGATGGCCCGAGCCTGGTGCGAGCTTTTGCCGAGGCGCGTGACACTGCTTATAAAGGCGTCGTCCGTCCGGTGGAAGGTACCATTCTGACCGTTGCCAAGGATTCTGCGACTGCCGCGCAGGCAGCACTGCGGGATACGAATAACCCATATGAAATTCTGGCGCGGGTTGTGCCGGCTGCAGATGCTTCGGTGGAGCGAACACCGGAACTGCTCCCGGTTCTCAAGCAGGCGGGTGTGGTCGACTCGGGTGGCAAGGGGTTGTTTTTTATTTTGGAAGGAATGCTGCGTTACGTATATGGAGAGCCGCTGGATACACCGACTGCAACAGTCCGGCCGCTGTCTGCCATGAACCTGGAAAATGCAATGGGAGATATCGAGCCAGGCCAGGATTTTGAAGTGGTGGTTGATTTCAGCCCGACTAAAGAATTAGACCTGCAGAAATTCTATGCCGAATTGGAAACGATGGGAACCTCCATCCAGATTGGCGAGGGGGAGGGTATGTACCGGATGCACATCCACGTTCCGACCGAGAACCGCAATAAACCGGTTGATTACATCATGAGCCTGGGCACCATTACCAAGATCGCAATGGAAAACCTGCTGGCTCAAATGGAAAGTATTAATAGAAAATCGGCCGGGAATCGCATCGAACTGCCCAACCTGGAGCCGGGACAGATCGGTGTGGTGTCAGTCTCACCGGGGTCGGGAATTTCGCGGGTCTTTGCCAGCCTGGGAGTGGCAGCCATTGTTGAAGGCGGGCAAACGATGAACCCATCCATAAAGGACATCCTGGATGCCTTTGAGAATTTGCCGACCGACAAAATTATTATTCTGCCCAACAACAAGAATATCATCCTGGCTGCTCAACAAGCCAAGAATGTTACCGTCAAGAAGGTTTATATTATTCCCACCCGTAACATCCCACAGGGATTGGCAGCCATGATGCATCTTAACCCGGATGGAGACGTGGAAGCGGTAGTCAGCAAGATGGTCAAGTCCATTGAGGACGTGATGGCGATTGAAATCACGACTGCCACACGAACGGTGGAAATTGACGGCGTATCGGTAGAGCAGGGACAGGTTATCGCGCTGGTGAATGGCAAACTGGCGCTCTCGACCGGTTCGGTGGAAGAATCCTGCCTGGGTGCGTTGAAAAAAGTCGATACCGCCGGGCATGAACTGATCACTCTCTTTTATGGTGAAGATTTTACGGCGGCAGAAGCCAACCGGATCGTGGACGTGGTACGCGCGGCATATCCGGCGCAGGAAGTCGAATTACAGGATGGCGGCCAACCGCATTACCAATTCATTATCTCTGTAGAATGATCCGCTGTTTGGTGGGGATCATTGCAATCTCTGTACAACCGACATAACATGCCCAGCATCTGCATCCTCACGGATGGATCTGCCCAGTTCACGCATCCCAATTTCCCCGGGCATGAACTTGTGCACATCATCCCGTTCAACGGACACAAAACTGTTTGCCAGGAAGATCAGCTCCAGGCAGGTGGTGTTTTGGCTCATAAGCAGATGGTTTGCCCCTCTCCGCAGGATTTCATTCATTTCTACGCCAATTTGAGTCGAGGATACGATTCGATCCTTGTGCTTACACTTTCTTCCCTTCTAAATAGAACGATGAAAAATGCGCTCCTGGCGCTTGACGAGTGCAGTTATAGCGCGCGTGTAGAAGTAATCGATACACAAACGACTGCGATCGGGTTGGGGCTGCTTGTCGAACTTGCGGCCGGTGCAGCCTCCAAAGGGGCCGGCTTAAAGGAGATCGATCAGCAGCTGCGGGCTGGCATCCCGCGTATCTATATGCTGTTCTGCATCCCTGAATTGACATACCTGGCGTCCTGCGGCCTGATGGACTATTCCCAGGCAATGGTCGCCGAGATGATGGGGATGCTGCCAATCTTTGCGTTTGAGGAAGGGCGACTGGTACCCATGGAAAAGGTACGAACCCCGCGGCACTTGTTCGAAGCTTTCCAAGATTTTATGGGTGAATTTGAATCTCCCTCCCAGATTGCGCTGCTGCGCACTCCGGTAAATGGCAATCTGCGTGCCAATTCATTCCGCGGATTCGTACGTGATAATTTCCCTTTGACACTTTTCAGCGAGCATACTCTGCAACCATACCTCGCCGCAATGTTTGGCCCGCGCAGCATTGGCCTGGTTGTAATGGAGTCAATGGAATAGGGGTTAAAATGAAAATAGGCTTTGTTACGGACAGTACCTCGGATATCCCTGCCGCATTGGCCGAACAGTATGGTATCGAGATCGTGCGGGCTGTGATCAATATTAACGGGAAGAGTTATACGGATGGATTGGAAATCAGCCGTGAAGATTTCTATACCCGTCTGCCAGGTTTGACCTCACTGCCTACAACCTCAAGTCCTTCGGTGGGGGCATTCCAGGTATGTTATGAGAATTTGCTCAAGGCCGGATCAGACTCCATCCTTTCCATCCATCCACCGAACAAGTTGAGCGGCATCTACAATGCAGCCAGGCTGGCGGCACAGGAATTTGGCCAGCGGGTCAAGGTGTTGGACAGCGGACAGGTGAGCCTGGGTCTGGGCTACCAGGTGCTCCTGGCGGCTGAAACGGCCGCCAAAGGAGCCATCCAGGATGAAGTCTTGACCCTGGTGGAAAGCGTACGCAAACGCGTACGGCTGACGGCGCTATTGGATAGCATCGATTATGTCCGCCGGAGCGGGCGAGTCACCTGGGCGGTTGCAGTGATCGGCGGAGCGCTGCGGCTCCAACCGTTAATTGAACTACGCTTTGGCATCGTACATCGGCTGGGGCAGGCACGCACCCGCCTGCAAGGCATCCACCGAATGGTTGAAGTGCTCAATTCATGGGGATCGCTAGAACGATTGGCAGTGCTGCACACCAATGCCGAATCTGCTGCGAGACAGTTATTGGAAGATGTTAAATCGAAAGTGGCTGTTCCCCCCTTACTGGTCAACGTAACCACCGTCATTGGGACGCATGTCGGCCCAAATGGGTTGGGGTTTGCAGTCGTACCGATTTCCTAGCTTTACACCTTTATTCCAGGTAGTAGGTCATCCTCTGCAGGCCAATGGACGGGTCGAGATATTGCACCCGCACTCCATCCGGGACATTCAGACTGATAGGAGCATAATTCAGAATGGCT
>JADGQB010000245.1 GCA_017882145.1 Anaerolineales bacterium | reverse complement strand
GGTCGGGCGCTCCATTAAGTGGAAATGCAGACCTGTCAGGTAGATCAGGCTCGGACTTGGATTGAGCGCCAGAGTCTCGATCCCGGAATTTCGCAGTGCCGCGGTAAGTTTTGATAAACGCTTGGAAGACATATTTTCTCCTATAATAGTCGCCCCTACAATTTATGCAATCTTTTCACAACAGTTACTTTCAAGAACCAATCCACCAGGCCTGGGAAGAGCATATCGAAAGCCAGGATGGGTCGGAACCACCAGGGCAGGATCAATGACCGCCGGGGATGTTTCGCCAGGTCAACGGTCCGGCGTGCTACGTATTCAGAGGTCATATAGATCCAGCCTGGAGCCTTAATGTTCTCCTTGATAACGTTATCGTTGCCGGTATGCTGGCTGAATTCAGTGACGGCCGGTCCAGGGTAAATGCCGCAAACGCGCACGCCGAGCGGGGCTACTTCGCGCCGGAGTGCGTCATTGAAGCCGCGCACTCCGTACTTGGTGGCGGCATAGATGCTGTACATCGGAGCTGCAATCAGGCCTGAAACCGAAGACATATTGATGATCGTCCCGCTGCCGCGCTCCAGCATGGACGGCAGTACCACGCGTGTGACCTGGATGAGACCGCGCAGATTAACATCGATCTGTAAGTCAATGTCCACTGCCGGATCCAGGCATTCCAACCAGTCCAGGCGTCCGAAACCGGCATTGTTGAAGAGGACGTCTATCCGGCCAAATTTATCCAGCACGCCTTGGATGGTTTCTTCAATCTGGGATTGTTCTGTTACGTCCAGGCTGACGACGAAAGCCTTATAACCTTCCGCTTGGATTTGTTCCGCCAGGGCATTCAACCGGTCCATGCGGCGGGCGGCCAGGATAACGCTGCAGCCTTCCTTCGCAAAAAGCCGGGCAGCGTCTGCCCCGAAGCCGGAGGATGCGCCTGTGATGAGCACTACTTTATTGGCAAGTTTTTCCGACATTCAATCCATTCCACGGAAAGAATTTTGAGAAACGAGTAATGAGCATCCCAACCATCACTCATTACTCGTAATTCTTTATTTATTCTTCTTCCTGGTTTTGTTCTTCCGGCCTGCGCCTCGGTCGAGGCGGCTCGAGCACCGGGTCGGGGCCCAATGCCAGGTCAAGTACCTGGTCCATATGTTGAAGCGGAATGATTTTCAGGTCTTCGCGCACTTTCTTGGGTACATCCACCAGGTCTTTAATATTTTTCTCCGGGACAAGTACCACCTTCAGGCCGGCGCGGTGGGCAGCCAGCACTTTCTCGCGCAGACCGCCGATGGGCAGCACGCGCCCGCGCAGGGTGATCTCGCCGGTCATACCGACTTCCTTGTAAACGGGACGACCGGTCAGTGCCGATATTAGCGCTGTTGCTAGGGTGATGCCGGCCGACGGGCCATCCTTCGGGATGGCGCCTTCCGGCATATGCACGTGGATGTCCATGCGTTCGAAGACCTCCAGGTCGATGCCCAGTTGGGCTGCCCGTGATTTGACATAGGTCAGCGCGGCCTGCCCTGATTCCTGCATCACATCCCCGATCTGGCCGGTCATCTGCAGGTTACCTTTGCCATCCAGCACAGCCACTTCGATGGACATGATTTCGCCGCCGTTCTCGGTCCATGCCAGGCTGGTGGCTACTCCCACCTCATCCTGCCGTTCGGCCTCAGTCTGAAAGAACTGCTGCGGGCCGAGGAATTTCTCGATCAGTTCCGGGGCGATCGCAGTCGGATAACGCTTCTCCTCGGCCTTCCAGCGTGCCACTTTGCGGCAGATGCGGCCGATCTCGCGCTCCAGGTTCCGTACTCCGGCCTCATAGGTATACTCGCGGATGATCCGTTGCAGCGCCTCGACCTGGAAGCTTACGCCAAGGCTCTCGATGCCGGTCTCTTCCAGTTGGCGCGGGATCAGAAACCGGTCGGCGATGATCAGCTTCTCTTCCTCTATATAACCGGGGAACTCGATCACCTCCAGCCGGTCAAGCAGCGCCGGCGGGATCGTCATGAGTGTGTTGGCGGTGGTGATGAACATGACCTTGGAGAGGTCGAAATCCAGCTCCAGATAATGATCGGAGAAAGCGTGATTTTGTTCCGGATCGAGCACTTCCAATAACGCTGAGGACGGGTCGCCTCGGAAATCCTGGCCGAGCTTGTCGATCTCGTCCAGCATGAAAAGCGGGTTGGCGGTCCCCCCTCGTTTCATGGTCTGAAGGATTCGTCCGGGCAGCGCGCCGATGTACGTGCGGCGGTGGCCGCGAATTTCGGCTTCATCCCTCACTCCACCCAGCGAGACGCGCACGAATTTGCGTCCGAGCGCCTCGGCGATGGATTGTCCCAATGAGGTCTTGCCGGTTCCTGGCGGACCAACGAAGCACAGGATAGGCTGCCGTTCCTTCTTCGGTTTGAGCGAGCGCACGGCAATATATTCCAGGATGCGCTCCTTTGCTTTCTTCAGCCCGTAATGGTCGCGTTCCAGGACCCGCGCAGCGTGCTTGACATCCAGGTTATCTTCGGTACTGTTCGACCATGGCAGGTCAAGGATCCAATCCAGGTAAGTGCGGATGATGCCTACCTCGGGAGCCATCGGCGGCATTTGGTTCAAACGTTCGAGTTCCTTGATGGCGGTGGCGTGCGCCTGTTCGGGCAGCCCGGCTGCCTCGATTTTCTTCTTAAGATCGATCAGGTCGCGTGAGAAGATGTCGCCTTCGCCGAGTTCAGTTTGGATCTGTTTCATCTGTTCCCGGAGATAGAACTCACGCTGGCTCTTATCCACCTCATCCTGGACGCGGCTGTGGATTTCGTCTTCCAGTTCGAGCACATCCAATTCCTGTGCCAGCAGTTTATTGATCCGCTGCAGTCGTTGCCGCGGGTCCTTCATTAAGAGTAATTGTTGACGCTCTGTCAGGTTGATGGATACCGCTGTGGCGATCATGTCCGCCAGCCAGCCCGGTTCGGATATATTCATGGCGAAGAGGTGTGCTTCTTCGGGAATGGCCCGGTCCAGGGAAACGCAGCGTTCAAATAAATCCAGGGCGTTGCGCATCAGGGCCTGGGTGGTTTTATCGGCTGTGATTGGTTCCATGATGACGCGTGCGCGCACTTTGAGCACAGGCGTCAGGCGCGTGAACTCCAATAACTCGACCCGCATCCGCCCCTGTACCAGCGCCGAAGAAGAACCATCCGGCATCGAAAGCAGCCGCCCGACTGCCAACTCCACGCCGACCGGCATGAAATCCTGCGGTCCCGGCTCCTCGAGCTCCGCGTCGCGCTGGGTCAGGCCGATGACGGTCAAATTGTGTTCATGGGCTTCCTGGATGGCCAGCAGCGAACTCTGTCGCGACACGAAGACTGGCGTAACCATGTGCGGGAAAATGACGATATCCCGCAGCGGCAGGACCAGCGCCTCGATGCAGCCTTCCTCATCCGGCGTTTGGTTCGGGACGCGGTACAGCTCCTCAGTACGTTGGCTGAGTGCCATGTTGAAGGCATCATCTTCTTGAAAAGACCAGTCGTTTTGTGTCATATCACCTCCACGTTTGAACGTTTTGAAGTTCAAACGTGTAAACGTTTCTCCCAGGCCGTCTTCATTTCGCCGGCGAAAGCAACACTGCCAGCCACCAGAACGATTCCTCGCTCTCCTGCCAGTTCCATAGCCCTGTCCAGCGCCGCGCTTCCCGGCCTGACCAGCTCCACCGGAATCCCGGTTGGTTGCACCAGGCGCACGATTTTCTCGGCTTCGAGCACCCGCGGGTGGTCAGTCTGGGTGGCGATGACCTGCATCAGCCTGGGTTTCAACTCCGCCAGCATCCCATCTGCATCCTTATCTTCCAGGATGGAGAAGATCCATACCACCGGGTGGCCGGGGAAGTAGTCATCCAGCGTCTGCCGCAGACGCCTGGCAGAGTCGGCGTTATGAGCCGAGTCTAACACTACTGCCGGATCCCGGCGAAGGACCTCAAAGCGGCAAGGCCATCGAACCTCGGCAAATCCCTTTTTAATGGCTGCCTCGGATAGGCTCAATCCGCTTTTCTGGAGCGCCGTATACGCCGTGACCGCGTTCACCACCTGGTGCATCCCCAGCAAAGGGATACGCAGTATAACCGATTTTGGTTCTCGACCCTGCAGCGGATTGGTGGTTGATGAATGTTGATCGATGATTGCAAGAGTCTGGCCATCCAGTGAATGTTCCATTCCTTCGAAGGTCATTTCCCGCCCAACCAGCGTAAATTCTGCATTACACTCTGCCGAGATTTTTTCCAGTACAGACAGCGCCTCACCTGGTTGGGGTGCAGATACGACCGGGATGCCGGGTTTAATGATGCCGGCTTTCTCGCCCGCGATTAGTGTCAGAGTGCTGCCGAGCACTGCCATGTGGTCGTAGGAGAGGGATGTGATTACCGCAACGCGCGGTGTCACCACGTTGGTGGCATCCAGTCTCCCGCCCAGGCCCACCTCGATAACTGCCGCCTGCGCATTTTGTCGGGCGAAATAAAGAAAACCCAGCGCGGTGGTAATCTCAAAGGTGGTTAATGCCGGGATTTTTGCAACGGCTGGTTTTATTTCTTCAACCAGTTCGACCAGTTGGGCATGGCTGATTGGCCGGCCGTCGATTTGGATACGCTCGACGTAATCCTGCAGGTGTGGTGATGTATACAGCCCGGTTTTATACCCGGCAGCTGTCAAAACCGAAGCCGCCAGTGCCGAGGTGGAGCCTTTTCCCTTCGTTCCGGCTACATGGATGATGGGGTAGGCCTCCTGTGGGTTGCCGAGCATTGCCATTAATGTGCGCATTCGCCCAAGTTCGAAATGGACTTTGGCGAGTTCGGAGGATTTTTTCAGACTATAATCCACATAAGAGTAGAGATAGTCAAGGGCCTGGTTGTATGCGGTTTCGGTATCCATCGTGCAGGCATTGTAAATGGTAATCTGTGATTCGTAAATCAGTAAACCTTAAACTACAAAGTACTGCGTAAATAACCTAACCAAAATCTTGTTATTTTCGAACGCATGCATCAAGGAAAATTCAGTCATTTACGCAAGAAGCAGTAAGATCATGGTTGGCATTCTCACTCTTCATCTGCATTTCCCTGGCTGCGCCTCCTTGAAGGAAAAGCGTGGACGGCTCAAACCATTGCTGGCGCGCCTGCACCGTCAGTTTAATCTTTCGGTGGCAGAACTTGATCTGCAGGACAAGTGGCAGGAGACGATCATTTCCTGCGGAATGGTGGGAAATGATAAAGTCCATCTTGAGCAATCTTTGCAGGCAGTTGTACGCTGGGTGGAAAGCAATTGGTTGGATATGCAATTAATGGATGAGAAGATTGAATTAATCTGATGTATCTGATATACCTGAGGCTTCTGAAAGTTGATCAGAAACCTCATATATATCAAAAACCTTGCCGGAGGCATCATGGATCTACAACTCAAAGATAAACGTGTCCTCATCACCGGCTCCAGCCGTGGACTGGGTTATGCAACGGCGCTCGTACTGGCCAAAGAAGGCTGCCGGGTGGCCATCAACAGCCGCAATCAGGCGAAAGCCTCCGCAGCCGCGCAAACCATCACTGGGGAAACCGGTGCCCAGGTTATTGGTCTGGCGGGCGATGTAGCCGAACCGGATGTGCCTGAGCTGCTGGTGGGCGAGACTGTCCGGACGTTTGGCGGGCTCGACATTCTCATCACGAATGCCGGGGGTCCGCCCTCCGGACCGTTTGAGTCTTTCGACGAGACTGCCTGGATGAAAGCCATTAACCAGAACCTGATGAACCATGTCCGTTTGATAAAAGCTGCTTTGCCTTATCTCAGGCAGTCCAAGGCTGCCAGCGTATTGACTGTAACGTCCTATTCCGTTAAACAACCCATCCCTAACCTGGTACTCTCCAACAGCATCCGGGCTGCCACTGTCGGCTTGACCAAATCCCTTGCACTGGAATTGGGTAAAGATGGTATCCGCTTTAACTCCATCCTGCCGGCCTGGACCGAGACCGAACGGGTCTACGATTTGATGAAATCCCGCGCCGCCCTGAATCACACCACCGTCGAAATAGAGCTTGCCAAACAGTCCGAGTCCAGCCCGCTGGG
>JADGQB010000244.1 GCA_017882145.1 Anaerolineales bacterium | reverse complement strand
AACATTAGCCGGACCGATTTTTTGACGGCCAGATCTTAATCCGTAGCTTGACCTTGGAGGTTTCCAATGACAATTCAACCTAACAATTTACCCTGGGAATCCAATTTACTAGGAATGGCGCTGGAGGCCTTCAACCATCGCACGCTGCCCTCCATTGCAACCCTGGATTCGAACCTGTTGAGCCAGGCTTACCGGGCCTGTGAAGACATCACCCGCCATAACAGCCGGACGTTCTTCCTGGCTTCCGGCCTGCTGCCGGCGGAGAAGCGCCAGGCGATGCGCGCCCTGTATGCGTTTTGCCGGGTGAGCGACGACATTGTCGACCGCAGCCTGAGCGCAGATCCCATGCCGGCTTTGAACGCCTGGCGCTCGCGCTCGCTTTCCGCCCACCCCTCCGACCAGGACCTGGTGGCGCTGGCCTGGGCGGATACCCGCCTGAAGTTCGGCATCCCGCTCGGTTACGCCGAACAGCTGCTCAATGGAGTGGCTTCCGACCTGACCCACTGCAGCTACCAGACGTTCGAGGAGCTGGCCGAATATGCCTACCAGGTGGCCTCCACCGTCGGCCTGATGGCAATGCACATTGTTGGTTTTTCCGGTCCCGAGGCGATCCCATATGCCATCAAGCTGGGCGTGGCGCTGCAGGTGACCAACATCCTGCGGGACGTAGCCGAAGACTGGCACAACGGGCACCTGTACCTGCCGCTGGAGGATCTGAAGCAGTTTGGTCTGAGTGCTGATGACATTGCCGGCGGGAAAATCAGCCCGCGCTGGAAAAAGTTCATGCGCTTCCAGATCGAGCGTGTCCGGCGCATGTACGCCGAGGCTCGGCCGGGGATCGCCATGCTCAAAGGCGACGGCCGTTTTGCCATCGCCGCCGCTGCGGATCTGTATGAGGCTATCCTGGAGGATATCGAGGCGCACGACTACGATGTCTTTTCCCGGCGCGCCCACATCGGTGCACTGGGCAAGCTGCGGCGCCTGCCGGAGATCTGGTTCAAGACGCAGACGCTGCAGGATGTAACCGTATGGTTTGATAAATAAGAATTTTCGCTGTCATTGCGAGGCGTTCTTTGCCGAAGCAATCCACCACTATTGTCATGAGATTGCTTCGTTCGCGGAAGAACGCTCACTCGCAATGACACATGATCAGGAATCATTTGATGAATAAGCTGCTTACCCCACCTGTTCCAAATTCATCAGCCGGCCTGGCTGCGCTCAAAGAACTCATCGGGCCGCGCAACCTGCTGGGCGCGCTCTCGGCCATGCGCCGGAAGCTGGGCAACGTTTTTCGCATCCGGCTGCCGGGTTTCAGCCCGGTGTTCCTGTCCGGACGGGAGGCCGCCCATTTCGCCCTGACGGAAGGACGGTCTGCATTGAACTGGAGGAACGAGTCCGACCCGGTCACCGGCCTGCTGCGGCACGGGCTGCTGGTAGAGGATGGTGAAGCGCACGACAGCCTGCGCCGCAAGGTCATGCCGGCCCTGCACCGCCAGCAGGTGGCAGGTTATATCAATAAGATGTGGCGGCGGACCGAGCAGGTCATCAATTCCTGGGAGCCCGGAAAGACCTACGATATGCTGGTCGAAATGCGCAAGCTGGCCCTGCTGATCGTGATGGATACCCTGTTCGACGTGGATATGACCCCCGACCTCGAGCGGCTGTTCCCTTCCATCCTGGATATTCTCAAATTCATTTCCCCGGGCATGTGGCTGTTAGGCGGGCCAAGGAAGCGCTACGAAGCCTCCAGCGCAGCGATTGACGCCTATCTGTATAGGCTGATCCGGGAACGGCGTGTTCATCCGACCGGAGGCTCGGATTTGCTGAGCGGCCTGATCGCGGACGGCATGCACGACGACCTGATCCGGGACCAGATGTTGACCCTGTTCATCGCCGGGCACGATACCAGCACGGCGCTGCTGGCCTGGACGCTTTTCCTGGTGGGCAGCCATCCCGAAATCCAACCCACCCTGCAGGCCGGGAGCGACAGCCTGGACATGGCCTCGCCGCCCACGCCCGAACAGGTCGAGGCGCTGGTCTATTTCAAGCAGGTCATCGACGAGTCTTTACGTCTCTACCCGCCCATCCATGTCGGCAACCGCCAATCCACGCAGGATCTGGCGGTGTGCGGATATGCGATCCCGAAAGGAGAACGGGTGATGGTCTCCATCTATGCCACGCAGCATGATGAGGCGCATTGGCCGGAGCCCGAGCGCTTCGACCCGCAGCGCTTTGCGCCCGGCAGGCTGCATACCCCGTATACCTACCTGCCGTTCGGCGGCGGGCCGCGCAACTGTCTGGGGGCTAACTTTGCCCAGGTGGAGGCCAAAGTAGTGCTGGCGCGGCTTTTCCAGCGCTGTCAATTCGTGCTCACAAACCGCCGCGTACACGTCCACATGGGCGCGACACTCGAGCCGCGTCCGGGCGTGTTCATGCAGGTGCGGGTGCGATGACTTACGACTTTGCGATCCTGGGCGGCGGCGCGGCCGGGCTGAGCCTGGCGCTCGAGCTGGTCAAGAGCCAGCTTGGAAATAAATCCATTCTGATCGTCGAAAAGGATGCCAAGGACAGCAACGACCGCACCTGGTGTTTCTGGGCCGACCAACCAACGCCCTACGATGGCATCGCCCGAAAGGTTTGGCCTCGCCTGCGCTTCCAGTCCGAGGGCTTCGACCGGACCTGGGAGCTGAGCCCGCTGCGCTACCAGATGCTGCGCGGCCTGGATTTTTACAACTATGCGCGCAGCGAGCTCGAAAAGCATGCGGTCACTTTCGTGCGCGGGCTGGCGGACCTGGAGGATGGACAGGATAACGCCAGCCTCCACGTGGGCGGCGAGCTTTTCGCGGCCCAATGGGCCTTCGACAGCCGCATCCGTCCGTCGGACGTGCTCCCGGACCCAAGGCGCTACAACTACCTGAAACAGCATTTCCGCGGCTGGGAGATCGAGACCACGCAACCCGTCTTCGACCCGCAGACGGTGACCCTGTTCGATCTGCGCACGCCCCAACGCGGCGGCGTGACGTTCTTCTATATATTGCCGTTCAGCCCAACGAATGCCCTGGTGGAGTACACCCTTTTTTCCCCGCAGGTACTGCCGGATGGCGAGTATGAAGCCGCCCTGCGAGGGTACCTGACCACGAATTTCGGATTGAACGACTACCGCATCCTGGAAACCGAGCAGGGCGTCATCCCGATGACGGATCATCCCTTCCCGCGCCGCCTCGGACGGCGCATCCTGGCGATCGGCACACGCGGCGGGCGGGTGAAACCCTCCACGGGCTACGCCTTCGCCAGGATCCAACGGGATTCGCGCCGGATCGTGGATTCGTTGATCCGACATGGTCAGCCGTTTGCCATCCCGCCCGACCCGCTGCGCTTTCGATTTTATGACGGCGTGGTGCTGGATGTATTTGCGAAACAGCCGGAGCTGGGATGTTCCATTCTTGCGTCGATCTTCGCCAGGAACCCGGCGGCGCGCGTGCTCAAGTTCCTGGATGACCGCTCGAGCCTATGGGAGGATTTGCAGATCCTGCGCGCGCCGCCGGCGGGGCCGTTTTTGAGGGCGCTTGGGAGAAAAATCAAGGGAAAGGGATTTTTAACGCGAAGGCGCGCAGAACGCGAAGAAGTACCTTAATTTTCTTAATACAATCGGCAGGGCAAAAAAGCAGGATCAGCCGGGTTACGCGGGAATGTTTTGCGAAAGGCCGGGAGCCGGGTGCGCGAGCGCGTGTTTATCCCAATCCTTCAGGTAGTCCCATAGCTCGGGCTCTTTGGCGATCAACTCCGGGTCGGGACCGGCGCCCAGGGCGTCAAAATAGCGGCTGAGAAAGTTGCGCGCCGCGGCTGATCCTGGCGGAGTAGTCCATGAGATGGACCTCCTGCGGGCTGAGCCCGGCATTGTGGGGATCTTCGAGGATGGCGATAACCTGTTGGGCCGTAAAGCCGTTTTTGCGCAGGATCGCGCCGTGCGCCAGCATGCAATAGATGCAGCCCATGCTGCGCGCCGCGGCCAGGGTCACCAGCTCGTAACTGCGCAGCCGCAGGTTGGTGCGGATCTTTTTGAACAGCTGCATCCACAGGCCCATCAGCTCGGGCCTGTGGCTCCAGACCCGGCTGGTATTCCAGACATAGCCATCTTTTTCGAGATCGGCTTTATAAAATTCACGCAGCGACTCTTCAACACTATCGTCGGGAACCGGTTGGATGTGCCACATGGTTGTTCTCCTGTAACTTGATCAAGAGATAAAAGCGATTGACGGGAACGATTGTACAATTTAATTTTGATGAAGTCAATCGCTTTTATCATAATAGTCTCTGCCTGCAAGGTGACCGCTCCATCCCTGCAAGCACTATGGTTTGGACTTATTTCTATCTGTCATGATACGTCCCAACCACGGTCAGATACGTGCTGGCCAAGGCGGGAAAATGGTCATCGACGGGCTGGCCGCCTTCCACCAGATACGGACTGACCGAGGGCTGGGAAAGCAGGGCATTCGACCCCGTAACGGGAATCAGTTGCTGCGCGGCTTGCCCGCCGGCCGGCATGGAATCGCGGTTCCCACTCCCGTTGGCTGCAACCACCAGGATTTTGGACTGTCCAGCCAATGCTCCCCTGGCCATCTTACTATTGCCCCAGAAAAATGCTGTTGCTATCAAGGCGACAGCGATTACCCCTACAAGGATCAAAACAATTCTCTTTGACATGGTATGCTCCTTTTCTATTGTTAAAATCTGCGAGTATTTTCTTTTCGTCTACTTTTTAGACTAGATTAGTAGTATTATTGCCGATAACGGCTTGTCATGGGTATCCCGGATGGGTACAGCCGGGGATACAGGAAAGGAAAAACATGGTAAGTCTTGAGGCAGGCGACGAACAATCCTTCGGTGGCTGGGTCCAAAGCCGCCGGCGGGCCATGCAACTGACCCGGGCCGAGCTGGCAGAAAAAGTCGGCTGTGCGCCAGTCACGATCAAGAAGATCGAGCGGGATGAGCGCAAGCCCTCCCGCCCGATGGCGGAATTATTGGCCGAACAGTTACATATCCCACAGGTCGACAGGGAGGCATTTGTGCGGATGGCGCGCACGACCTACGGAAATCCGGCCCACCCGCCTGACCAGGCGCTGCGCATTCCCCCTTTCCTGCTCCAGGAGAATTACAAACCCTATCCAGCCGTCCTAAAATTTGTCGAACGTCACAAGGAATTAGCCCGGCTGGAGGCCGGCCTACAGCAAGCGCTGGCGGGAGACGGCCTGCCGGTATTCCTGCTGGGAGAAGCGGGCAGTGGAAAAACCGCCCTGATGCGGGAATTTGCCCGGATTGCCCAGGCTGCAAACCCGGGGCTGCTGGTAGCCGGCGGGCAGTGCAATGCCCAAACCGGCCAGGGCGACCCATTCCGGCCGTTCCGGGATATCCTGGGGATATTGACCGGCGACCTGGAGATCGACTGGACGGTCGGCATGCTCAACCGGGAGCAGGCCCTGCAGGTCTGGGCCTGCATTCCGGATATCATCCAGGCGATCACGCGGTTCGGCCCGCATCTTTTTAACGTTCTTTTGCCCGTAAATCCGCTGGTCCACCGCCTGGCGCCTTACCTGGGCGGGAATACGGATTGGTTCGAGCTCTTCCAGGCTTCCGCTTCTGCCGGGCCAGCCTCCAAGCCGGGCCTGGAACAGGGCCAGGTGTTGGAGGAGCTGACCCGGGTATTTCAAAATGTAGCCGCGCGCCATCCCTTGCTGCTGATCCTGGATGACCTCCAATGGGCGGATGACGCCTCTTTGAATCTATTATTCCACCTCGGCCGGCGGCTGAGAGGCAGCCGGATCCTGGTATTGGGTTCTTATCGCAGCGGAGAAACCTTGCCCGGGCAACCGGCCGCCCAGCCGCTGGCAGAACTGGCGCACAATCCTGAAAGCTTGATCCTGGAATTAGCCCGGCAATACGGCGATATCCAGATCGAGCTCGATAGCACCAGCCCGGCCGAGGCCAGGGCCTTCGTGGATGCCATCCTGGACCTGGAACCCAACCGGCTTGAAGAGGCTTTCCGAAAGGATCTCTACCTGCAGACGCGCGGCCAGGCATTATTTACCGTGGAGACTCTGCACAGCCT
>JADGQB010000243.1 GCA_017882145.1 Anaerolineales bacterium | reverse complement strand
ATACCAAGGCGACTGCCAATATGATGAGGATAATTGAGGTGTTCTTATTCATGGCATACTCCTAAGCAGTTCTACTAATGAGCAAGGGACGAGAAATCAGATCATTCGTATGATAGCGTTCGAAGGGCTTTTTGTCCATGATTGAAAATTTTTCTATTGGAAGGAAGATTGCTTCAGTTAATGTACGGCCAGATTTTCGAGGTTTTCGCGGGCAAGCCGGGGGTTGCGAAGCCGGCTAAAAATGATCAGGCCGAGGGCGCTGGCCAGCCCAATGGCCAACCCGCCGACCCAAATAGCGCGCGGCGCAATAGTGTCATTCAAATAGCCGCCAATCAACGGTGCGGAGGCGCGGGCGATGCCCCAGGCAAACCAGTAAAAGCTCATGTACCGACCGCGCATATCGACGGGAGCCAGATCGGCAATATATTTGCTGACGGTGGGGATGAGAATCAATTCTCCAAAAGACATTAATACCATGCTCGCCCAGAAGCCCCAAAAGTCCTTCATCAAGGCGACACTGCCCACGCCCAGGGCGTACGTTAGCATGCCAACGGCAGCGATGAGAAGAGGCCGGAAACGGCGCGTAATGCGGGTCACAAATAATTGTACAAACACACACATCAGGGCGTTGGTGGTCGGAAGCCAACCATATAAATCTTCAGGCAAAGCGTAGTTTTGCTTGGCATAGACTGCCAGAAGCGTCCACATCATGGAAGGAGCGATCAGCCCGACCCCGACCAGGAGGGCAAAAATAATGTAAGGACGGTCACGGAAGACGGGTCCGTAGCCTCCCAGTCCTTCGTGGGTTGGAATCTGTTCCAGCCCAACAACCTTTATGAGGGTCTCGCGGGCGCGGAAGGCGAGCAAGAAGCTGTAGATCAGCATCCCGGCGGCGGCACCGATGAAAGCATAGGTGTAAGACCTGGTTGCCAGGAATCCGCCTATTGCCGGGCCGATGGCAACCCCGGCGTTATTAACCATGCGGATAATAGCATATGCGTTCGTGCGTTTTTCCGGGTCGATCATATCCGCCAGCATGGCATCGGCACCGACCTGGTAGAGCGGATTCGAGGCGCCCATAACAAGCATAAGGAATGCGAAACCAAGGTAAGAATGCGCCTGACTCATGAAGAAGTATGCAATCCCATTGACCAGCAGACTGAGCACCATGACCGGTTTTCGACCCAGACGGTCTGCGACCGTACCGGCGATAAACGAAGTTAGCAGGCCGGTGGTGGCGTTAATTGTGATCAGGGTAGAGACGGTGCTGAGTGACAGGCCAAGCTTTTCACTTACGTAGATCATCAAGAACGGCCAGATCATGGAGGATCCGGCCGAACTGATCAACAGCCCGGAGGCCATCAACCAGAATTGGGGAGGGTATTCTGCGAGGGTGTTGCGGAAACGGGTAAGCATTGAAGAATTGGGTTTCGATGAGAGATTGCTTCGTCGCGAAGAACCCCAAAAGAACTTGGGCAGGCTGCTCCTCCCCAAAGTACGGGGACTAGATCGCAATGACCTGCAATAATAAAGAAGGGGCGACACCGAGTGTCGCCCCTGGGAGTTTTAGCGTCTGGGGCCGCGGCGGTCATCACCACGACCGCCACCACCCGGGCGCCGGTCGCCGCCTGAACGATCTCCGGGACGACCACCGGGGCGTCCACCACCACCACTCTTTTTGGCGTCACGTTCCTGGGCTTCCTGGATCGTCCAACCTTCGAGGACAGCCTGGCGGGAGAGGCGGATTTTGCCCATGGGGTCAATGCCGGTCACCATGACGGTGATCTCGTCGCCGAGTTTGCAAACGTCTTCGACTTTTTCGACACGTTCGCTATCGAGCTGTGAAATGTGAACCATGCCATCGGTGCCGGGCAGGATCTCCACGAAAGCGCCGAAGTCGGCGATGCGGACAACTTTGCCGGTGTAGATGCGGCCCAACTGCGGACTCTCAGTGATGGCCTCAATCCGATCACGCGCCATCTGGGCACCCTCGCCGTTAGTGGATGCGATGTAAATCGTGCCATCTTCTTCGATATCAATCTTGGTACCGGTCTCTTCCTGGAGGGCACGGATGTTCTTGCCGCCGGGGCCGATGATGGCACCAATCTTGTCGGAGGGGATCTTGACAGTGGTAATGCGCGGGGTATGCGGCTTCAGCTCAGGGCGCGGGGCGGGGATGGCTTCCAGGATCTTGCCCAGGATGAAGAGGCGGGCCTGGCGAGCCTGTTCCAAGGCCTGTTTCATGATCTCAGTGCTTAGGCCGGAAATCTTAATGTCCATTTGCAGGGCGGTAATGCCATGTTCCGTCCCGGCGACTTTGAAATCCATATCGCCGAGGTGATCTTCGGTGCCCTGGATGTCGGTCAGGATCTGGTAGCGACTGCCTTCCATGACCAGGCCCATAGCCACACCGGCTACAGGGGCCTTGATGGGCACACCGGTATCCATGAGCGCCAGGGTGGAACCACAGACGGAGGCCATGGAGGATGAACCATTGGAGGCCAAAACCTCGGATACCAACCGCAAGGCATAGGGGAAAGTTTCCTCGGCCGGAATAACCGGCAGCAGGGCGCGTTCGGCCAGCGCACCATGACCAATCTCACGCCGGCTTTGGCCGCGGACCATTTTGGTCTCACCGGTTGAGAAAGGCGGGAAGTTGTAATGGTGCATATAGCGCTTGGTATCCACCGGGCTGAGCGAGTCAATTTCCTGGGATTCGCGCAACGTGCCAAGCGTAGCCAGCGTAAGAACCTGGGTTTCGCCACGGGTGAACAGGCCGGAGCCATGCGCACGCGGGCTGAAGCCAACTTCGCACCAGATGGGGCGAATCTCGGCGGGGGCGCGGCCATCCGGGCGTTTGCCCAGATTCAAGATACGATCGCGAACAACCTTTTTCTCAGCTTCGGAAAAGGCTTCCTTGACGTTAGCCAGGCTGGGAATACCAGGCATGTCAACGGCCGGGATCTCTTCGACATCTTCCTCATCCGAGATCGTCACTTTTGTAGCGACGGAGGGGATCATTTCGGCGACCAGGCCTTGCAGGAGGGCATCCATGCCGGCATAGAATTCAGCCTTCATGAGGGGTTTATCGAGCAGTTCGTTCATCGGGCCGCCGACGCGTGCAAAGACCTTTTCCTGCAAAGCAAGATCGGGTTTGGCAAAGGTAATCTCGCGTTTGGGCTTGCCGATCTCCAGCGCCATTTTGAGCTGCAGATCGATCAGCGGCTGGATCGCTTTGTGACCAAATTCCAGGGCGGCGACCATGACATCTTCAGGGATTTCATCCGCACCAGCTTCGACCATCAGGATGGCTTCCCGTGTACCGGCGATGCGCAAGTCGAGGTCGGATTTATCAATCTCGGCGAAAGTGGGGTTGGCGACGAACTGACCGTCCACGCGCCCAACACGGACAGCCGCGACCGGGCCGTTCCAGGGAATGTCAGAGATCATGATGGCTGCTGAAGCAGCATTGATGGCGAGAATGTCGAGCGGATTATCGGCATCCGCTGAAAGCGAATACATGATGATTTGAACTTCGTTGCGCATGCCTTCGGGGAAGAGCGGGCGCAGCGGCCGATCGGTGAGACGGGCGGTGAGAATGGCGTCGGTGGAGGGACGGCCTTCACGACGGAAGAACGAGCCGGGGATCTTGCCGCCAGCGTACATGCGCTCTTCATAATCGACGCTGAGGGGGAAGAAGTCAATGCCCTCGCGGACGGCGCCCATGGTGGCGGCGGCGAATACAATTGAATCATTGAGGTGGACCGTGACGGCCCCACCGGCTTGCGCGGCCAGTTTGCCAGTTTCAATGGCAATATCCCGGCTGCCCACCGTAGTGGTGTAGCGTTTTACTTCGGGTTTCATAAATTTTCTCCTTTCCCGCCTGGTCAGGGACTGAAAGATGCGATCAACAACGGACGGCTGTTGAGGGCATGTTTCAATTCCTGACTGCGGGACGCAGACCCTCACGCCGACCCTCCCCTGGGTGGGGAGGGGGTAGGAGGACAAATAAAAAGAGTAGATGGGCATCGACCCATCTACTCGGGCGAACCAGTTGCTATTTCCGACGCAATTTCAGTTGATCTGTCAGCGCCAGGTAGCGTGGATAGTCGTGCCTGCGCAGATAAGCGAGCAAGCGACGGCGCTGGCCGACCATCTGGAGCAGACCCCGGCGGCTGGCTTCATCGTGCTTGTGGGTGCGCAGATGATCGGTCAACTGGAGGATGCGGGTGGTCAGAATCGCTACCTGAACTTCCGGAGAGCCGGTGTCGCTCTCGTGACGGTGGTAGTCGGTGATGACCTTGGTTTTAACTTCCTTGTTAAGCGGCATGACGTTTGCAATTCCTTTTCAAGAGATTTTGAGCAGGTCTCCGCACCGGCAGGGTAAGCCGCGGGTGGGACCAGTCAATGCAGGCGAAGATTATACCAGAAAAAAGGGATTTTGATTTTAGATTGTTGATTGAGGGATTGGATTCTTAATTTCTGATAGTTGATTTTTGATTTGGGCGAAAGTGAGTGGCGAAAATGGCACACCCTGCGCCCCTTCTGCACTACCGTGGTGCCCCGCAAAGTACGCCCTGACAAGAACAGTCAGGACAGGCGGGACAGGCAGGCGAGGTGCCGTGCAAAGTGCGCCGTGACAAGAACAGTCAGGACAGGCAGGACAGGCAGGCTCGTTCCTGAGGAACCAGAGAGGAACGAGTGAGAGGACTGGATGTTTTCGATGCTCGGCTGAAGAAAATTGGGTGGGGTGGCCCAAACGATAGAAACGATGAACGGCGAGGGTGAATTAAAGTCACTTAATTTGCCTTTTCCGCGGAACGAATAAAACTGAATATGGGATGAGAATGACAAACCTCATGTGCCACCTATCATAGAACTATAGTTCTGATTTGTCAATGGAGAATCGATATACAGAATGATTGAGGCAGAGACAGCTTGATCAATTCGGCATACAACAGAGCGCATTCCTGGATGCCGTGAAATGAATTATCAATATTGCACTTCTACTGCTTCTTGCGTAACCGAATTATCCTTGATCTATGCGTTCGAAAATAACATGATTTTGGTTCGGTTATTTACGCAGTACTCTGTAAGTCTATTTGGGATTAATCAAGCTTTTTACTTCAAAGGAACCTATATATTGGATTAAATCACTGCGTGGATTTTCATTGGCTAATTTCACGCCTGGCTGACCGGTGATTGGATCAATTATTGCCGCACCAATCGAATATGTTCCCTTTTCGAGATCACCGATTGGCATATTAAAGGTAACATCAAAAAACCTCCCTGGAAGCACTTTCCGTAAATCCGTTTGGGGTTGATAAGTAAGGATGGTATTCCCTTTTTCATCAAATAGATAAACCATAATTGGCCAGTTATAATACATAGGGGCAATGCCATTGTTGGAAAAGGTAAATGTGATGTTTTTTGCTTTGTCATTAAGGACCCAGCGCGGCATCTGCACATGATCGATATACAGCCTGTATCCAATTATCGTTAACACCTGGTCAATGCCGGCTTGTAAAGGGTCTCCATATTGCACTTTATAAGGACTTCCCGGCCCAATGAATGAGGTATGCGACTTCTTGAGCAATTGTATGGTTTGTTCCAAATCGGTGTCATAAATTTGTTCATCACTCAAATTGGGGGATTGCTCACCACCAATGGGCGCCTTTTGCCAGCCATCTGGCATAGGCGAAAGGCCATGTAATTCTTGTGGCAGGTATTCTCCTCCATTTTTAATCCAATCGAGCCATATATTGGTTTGGGTGAGATCAGCAGTCAAATCATTATATAAACCTAAGCCCAGTTTCTGAGCGATGGAAAAGGGGCGTCTCATCATCAGATATGTCCCTGGAAAAGCTTCAACATAATGATAAACATACAAATTCCTGATATCTTCCAAGGGAAGCGGAGTAATTCCAGGATTTGTATGCCATTCACCCCAATGTCCCAGGCTGCCCAACTCGATGAATGCAAAAAAACCGTCCCTGCCATACCTTTCCCCCAAAGCTTTTATAGCCTTTTTATGGTAGTCAATAAAAATCGGATTTGAATAATCTGGACTAAATCCCTTCCCATACTCGTTATCATAAAAATCCCCACTA
>JADGQB010000242.1 GCA_017882145.1 Anaerolineales bacterium | reverse complement strand
GGACATTCCCGATATCCAAAAAACGCGCCACCCAGGCCAGGCCGGGTTCCGCCCAGATCTCAGCCGGCGTCCCGGCCCGGACGATTTCACCCTCATGCAGCAGCAGGATGCGGTCCGCCAGGGTGAAGGCTTCTTCCTGGTCGTGCGTGACATACACCGCCGGGACGCCGGTGGTATGCAAAATGCTGCGCAATTCTTCCATCAAGCGTTCGCGCAGGCTGCGGTCGAGCGCACCCAGCGGCTCATCGAACATCAGCAAATGCGGATTGGGAGCCAGGGCGCGTGCCAGGGCGACGCGCTGCTGCTCGCCGCCGGAGAGGTCCGTGACACGCCGGTCCTGGAATTCAGACAGGTTTACTTTTTCAAGCACCTCCGTAACGCGTGCCTTGATCTGCCCGGGCGGCAAGTTCAGCATCTGCAGCCCAAAGGCGACATTTTCGACCACGTTCAGGTGCGGGAAGAGCGCGTAATCCTGAAAGACCAGTCCAAAGCCGCGCCGGTGGGCCGGGACGAGGGCCAGATCCTTTCCATCCCAACAGACGCGGCCTTCTTCAGCGGCTTCCAGCCCGGCTATGATGCGCAAAAGGGTGGACTTGCCGCTGCCGGAGGCGCCCAGCAGGCAGACCGTCTCGCCCGCTGCAACCGAGAAGGAGATCCCGCGCAGGAGTGGAGCGTCTTCATAGGATTTATGGATATCGATCACTTCAAGCATAATTTCCTCAAAATTCACCTGTGCCGGGTAAACGCAGGCGCTCGATAAACAAAATGGCAATGCCGCACACCAGCATCAAAATGGTCGCCATTGCCATGGCCTGGCCGTAATTCAGCCCGCCCGGCTGGGAAAGGAAACGGGCGATGGCGATCGGCAGGGTCGGGTATTCCGGCCGGACAACCAGGGAAGACGCCCCGAACTCGCCCAGCGAAACGGTGAAAGCAAAAACCGCCGCGGAAAGGGTAGCGCGCGAAACGATCGGCCAGTCGACTGTGTACCAGACGCGCGGCGGTGGAGCACCCAAAACGACTGCAGCCTGCCTCAGCCGGTCCGGGATGGAGGCCAGCGCCGGCTGCAGGGTGCGGATAACGAACGGCAGGGCAATGATGGTGTGCGCGATGGGAACCAGCCAGGGAGAAGAAAGCAGCATGAACTGGGAACCGAAGAGCGGCTTGTTAAACGTGATGATGAGGCCGAGGCCAAGCGTCACGGAGGAAGCGCCGAGCGGCAGTATCAGGAGCGGGTCAAGGATACGCTCAAGCCGGCCGGGACGGGCCAGGGCGGAGGCAGCCGGAAAACCGAGCAGCAGGGACAGGATTACGGTCAAGGCGGCGTAGCCAAGCGAATTGCCGATCGCGTCGAAGGGAGGCACATAGAAGATCGAGTCACGCCGGTTGATGAACAGTTCGGTATAGTAATCGCCAGTCAGGCCATAATGTACCTGGCCGCGCTGGCCCTGGTCAGCTTCCAGGCGGGTGACGGAACGTATTGGCAGAGAGGAAAGCGGCAAAAGATAGAATACCAAAAGCAAAAAACAAAAAAAAGCGACAAAAGAGCGCTGGAAAAATGTATACGGGCGGATGGGAACATTGACACGCGGGTTTACGCTCACATTGGTCCGGGTTATGAGGCGGCTGTAAACAATGGAAAAGGCCAGCGTGCAGAGCAGTTGGATCAGCGAAAGCAGCGCGGCCAGCGGCAGGTTGTAGAAAGAGATGGCCTGTTTATAGATCTCCACTTCAAGCGTGGAGAAGAGCGGTCCGCCCAACAAAAGGATGACACCGAAACTGGTGAAATCGAAGATAAAGACCAGCAGCGCAGCTGCCAGTATCGGCGGTCGTAATAGAGCCAGCGTGATCCGCCAGAAGACCTGCAGCGGGTTGGCGCCCAGGGAGCGGGCAGCTTGCGCCAGGCGCGGGTCGAGGCGCGAGAGCGCATTCCCGACCAGCCGGACAACGATGGTCGTGTTGTAAAAAACATGCGCCAGGAGGATGGCCCCCAATGTCCCGGCGAAGATAATGGGAGGATTGACCAGCCCGAAAAGATGCATCAAGGCAATATTCAGCCAGCCGCGCGGTCCGAGCAGGGCCGTGAACCCGGCCGCCACTACAACTGTCGGCAGCATGAAAGGGATGGCCGTCAGGGTGCGCAGGAACGATTTAAGCCGAAAATTGTAACGGGCAAAGAGGAAAGCCACCGGCAGGCCGAGTGCCAGGGTGAGCAGTGTGGAGAGCAGCGCCTGGTAGAAGGTAAACAGTAAAACGTAGCCAGCCTGGCCATAATTGGCGGCTGTGAGGCTTTGGAACGAGACAGGGTTCAGCCCCAGCCAGAGAATGCGGGCGAGTGGGTACAGAAAAAAAATCGCCAGGAAAAGTAATGGCGCCAGCCAGGGCAGGAGAACAAGCCAGGATCCTGGTTTTGATCTGCGCGCCTGGCGCTCCGGCTTTGAGACACCGGCAGGGTCTGGATTCGGCGACTGCGAGTCTTTTGGATGGGTCAGCATGCTCTTGGTGCCGTCCGTTCTAATGATTCTGCAAGACAGCGGCAGTCCAGTCTGTGATCCATTTGTCGCGATTGGCAGCGATCAGCGCCGGGTCGAGCGTGGCGGGCTGGGAGGCAGTCTGGGCGTATCGGATGAATTCCTGAGGCAGGCTGGCCTGAGAGTTGACCGGGTAAACATACATCTGCAGCGGCATATCCTGCTGGAACTGCTGGCTCAGCATGAAATCCACGAATTTCTGAGCCAGGGCGAGGTGCCTGGTGCCTTTCAAGATGCCAACAAACTCGATCTGACGGAAGCAGGTACCCGGCCCGAGGATGGAGCCGATGGGCGAGTCCGTTAATTTGGTTGTGGCAAAAACCACCTCGGCGGCCGGACTGGAGGCGTAGGAAACCACCATCGGCTGCGCGCCGTGTCCGGACGAGCCGCTGAAATTAGTGTAATAGGCTGTCTCCCAGCTGTCCACCACTACCAAACCGTTCGATCGCAATGATTTCCAATAATCCAGGTAAGCATCCGGACCGAAGTGTTTGATGGTTGCCAGCAGGAACGCCAGACCGGGCGAAGATGTGGCGGGGTTTTCAACGACCAACAGCCCTTTGTAGGCAGGCTTCGCCAAATCCTCGAGTGTCACCGGGACTGGCAGACTCTTGGACGAGAAATAGGCCTTGTCAAAATTGATACAAACGTCACCGTAATCCACCGGCAAGGCACGGCTCTGGGGATCGAGTTTGAATTCATCCGGAATTTTCGCCAGGAGCGGGGAGGCATAGGGCGTATAGATGCCGGCAATCAGGGCCCGCGAAAGGAAAGTGTTATCCACGCCATAGAACACATCTGCCAGGGGCGCATCGGCGGTGAGAATGGCTTTATTGAGGGCTGCCCCGGCATCGCCGCTCTTCAGGAATGCCACCTTGATATTATTGGCCTTTTCAAAGGCAGCGATAACCCCTTCACTGGCGGCGAATGAGTCATGCGTCATGACCGTCAGGGTAACCGGACCTTTTGGGCCACAAGCGGAAAGCAAAAGCACGACCAGAATCGGTAGAATGGAAAAGCGTTTCATGGGAACCTCCAAATCAAGCAATTGGGAGACATGGTTTCAGTTTTGATAAAACGAGAGATCCGGCTTGGGATGATCAGCCTTCCGCTGACTGGCTACCAATAACCTTCTTGCGGCGATGGACACACAGCAACAGTCCTGAGGCGATTTCGACAGCAGCCTGCTCACCAAGTATTTCATTGCTGATGCCGCGGGTCTTATCCGGGAAGAGCGTTTCCTCGTGCAGAGGCCAACGCAAACCCTGGGTGCTTACCCCGGTGACTTCCCCACCCCACGGAATCAGGGAAACAATGTCACCGGGATTTCCGAGCAGTCCGGCGCGCGTGCGCGTGAAGAAAGCTTCTTCCACCCCATCATCCAGTCGTATGTCGAATGAAGAAAATCGTGGGTCAGTCAGCAGGGACAGGTTGCCGAGCGTCTGATCGAGACGTCCACCCAGGGCGCCAATGATGATAATATTCCGATACCCGGTCTGGATGGCGTAAAGCAAGGCCAGCTCAAGATCGGTCTCATTTTTATCGCGGGGATAAAGCTGAATCTCGACATCCTGCCCGTCCAGCGAACGGCGATCCCTAGGCGATAAGGAATCCATGTCGCCGAAAATGATGGACGGCATCAAGCCCAAAGCCAGGGCATGCTGTGTTCCTCCATCTGCGGCAATGAGGGTGTCGCCAGGCTGAATTATTTTTCGGGTGGATTCCAGGTCAGGCACAAGTCCATTGGCAAAGATGATCAGACGTGGCATGGAAATAAAAAATCCTCCGCCGGGGAGGATGGTTGGCCGCAACTAACGATCCCTCCGCCGGTATAATCCGGATCAGGTTCTGCGGGTCGAGGCTCCTGGCCTCCTCTCAGCCCGGCACACGGGCTCCCCGTTCAATTGTCAAAAAGAGTATACGGCGGCAAAAGCCGTCTGTCAAGACAAAAAAACCTTATTCGGCTTTTTCACGCCGAAAGTCGACAAAGCGATAGCCAACACCGCGCTCGGTGAGAATGTATTTGGGGTTGGCCGGATCTTTCTCCAGTTTCTGCCGAAGATAATTGATATAAAGGCGAACATAATGCGGTTCATCCCGGTATTCATAACCCCACACTTTGGCAAGCAACTGATCGTGGGAGGTTACCCAGCCGGCATTCTGAACCAGGTGGTAGAGCAGGCGATATTCAGTAGGTCGCAGTTTAACAATTTTGCCTTCCAGCCATATCTCGCGCCGGTCAAAATCGATCTTGAGACGCTCGTCGATTTCGATCAAACCGTGCATCCCCCCGCTGGGGCCTTCGGTGCGACGCAAAACGGCTTTGACACGGCTGACCAATTCACGCGGACTGAAAGGCTTGGTAATGTAATCGTCAGCGCCCTTCTCCAATCCATGCACACGATCATCTTCCTCGCCTTTGGCGGTCAGCATTATGACCGGAACGCTGCTGATTTCACGGATCATCTCCAGCACTTCGAAGCCATCCAGGTCAGGCATCATCACGTCGAGGAGTATCAGATCGGGTGTGGAATCCCGCAGACGTTGAAGCGCCTGTTTGCCATTAAAAGCTTCGGCGACTACAAAGCCGTCATGCTCCAAATTCAGACGAATGAAGCGGATCATGCGTTCTTCATCGTCAACTATCAGAATTTTGCGCCGTTTTAGAGTGTCTTCAGCCATGGTCACTCTCTCACAAATCCGATGATACGTTCTTCGTCTTCACTGGGCATAACTTCGATAAAAGAAATTTGAGCGATAGGCCAGATGACTTTAATAATATCGGCCGCCAGGTATTGAACATCCTTCCCATCGCGTCGACGGGGATTGGTGAGCGCAATTATTGTATCATCGGCAGTGGGAAGCTCATCCACTTCACCGACGATCGGGTCTTCATTGGAAAGGTGAATAATAATCGTGTTTGCCATCCAAGCAACCTTTACTAATCGATAAGGACTTGTATTTTAAGTTTTCCCAAGTAAATAAGATCTCCATGGGAAACTGGAGTTTCAATATACGGCGACAATCGAACACCATTCAAGTAAGTGCCGTTCGAGGAGCCCAAATCTACAACTACAATCCGATTATTCACGAGCTTGATCGCAGCATGCAGACGTGAAACTCCATTGGCATAGGCATTATATGAAGTCAGGTCAACGTCAGGAACAATTGGTTGCCCTTCTGCGGAACGCCCAAGGGTAAATTCGGTCCGGTCGGCGAGAGGCAGAACCTGACCACTTTCAATAAGGTGCAGGGAAATCCACGACTGGAGCGGCGCTTGCAGAGGATGCTTGAGTTGATCTGTGTCTTTTTCAAAATCAATGCGAGCATCTGATGGATTGATTCTATGCGTAACAAGATGGGAATCCATCAATTGTCCTCCGCATTTGCTGCAGTAAATGGCGCCGTTTATCTCTTTATGCTGACAGTTCGGGCAAATAATCATTCTTCTTTTCCGATTCTCCCTGATTTCAACAGGGCTCTTGTCCCATATTTTATCTCTTTCTCGCCTTGTTGCGAGAACGACTTTCTCTTTTGTAGGTTTTCGGCTTCCAACAATGCTGTTTTTGCAAGCGCTCGTTCCCCCTGCGCAAGAAGATGT
>JADGQB010000050.1 GCA_017882145.1 Anaerolineales bacterium | reverse complement strand
CGGCCCGTACTGTGACGCCTTTCTTCTGCGCCAGGCGGACGTTGTAACGCGTTTTCTGTTTCATGCCTGCCAGCAGCTCGTCTTCTGATGGCGACAGGTCGATCAATACGGTATTACGGAACTGGATCTGGTCCTGTGAAAATTTCCACCCACGCCCCTTCAGTTCGAGTTCCAGCGCTTGTCCGCCGTTATACTCGACTGCCGTTTCCGTACCCGGGATGCCGGTGCCCAGTGCCACGTCTGGGTCCAGCTTGACGAAGATCGCCCCCTGGCGTTTGGCGTACGCCTGCAAATCTTCCAGGACGCGTTGGCGCAGGGCCGGGTTGTTCCAATCCATGAGCGGACCCTTTGGAACGTAAAGCACGCACAGCTTTTTAGCGAATCCGCCCATCGGGATGGCGCGTTTGAGCACCATCGCTGCTGCAGCGGGCTCTCCGCTGCTCGCTGATTGCTGCACACTCCATGCAAATGGCAGCGGCTGCCAACCGTAGTTGGATTTGACGCGCGACCATTCCCAGGTTTGTAGGAGATGAGCAAGTGGCAGGCAGGCGATAAGTTCGTTCCAGGCCTGGCCAGTTCCATTAAACGTGATCATACTTTCAGTCCGACCCGGAACCCGCGAATCGCCACAGGTAGAGCTTGTAAAGCAGCGGATTGTAAACCCGGTCGAGAGTCCGCAGAGCCTTTTTTATCGATCCCCCAAAGCCGCGCTTGAAGCGGTATACGCCCCAAAGTCCATCTTCACGTGCTTCGGCCTCATCATCGTCAACATCCATGGCTTCGTCAGGAATGCCCCACATATCGTATTCGGTGCAGCCTTTACTTTTTGCCCAGCGGATGGCTTCCCATTGCAGTGGATAGGTCGGCTTGCGGTTGCGCTCCACGTCTGCCGATGCACCATAGAAATAGTAAGCACTTTTTCCAAATGCGAAAACCATCAAGGCGGCCAGGGTTTGACCCTGGGAATCAGCTACAAAGAGTTCGCACATGCCCTTGGGATAAAAAAGTTCATAAGCGCAGCGGTAGTATTCCAATGAATGAACATGGAAGGCTTCACGCTGGCTGGTGACACCCATTACGCGGTAGAAGTTAACGATATCATTGGATGCATGAACGCTGACTTCCTTCCGCCCAGCCAGGCGGATGTTGTAACGCGTCTTGGGTTTCATGCAATTGAAAACATCTTCTTCACTGCCATGCAAATCAACCACGAGTGTGGTATGGGGCTGAATGTGCTGCGGGCTGGGGAGAAAGGCCGCAGTCTGAAAACTGGAGGGTGAATTGTCTTCCCACCCGTCCTGCTCCAATTTCAGGAAGACGGCATGTTTTTTCTGGCAGAGCCTGTCCACTGCCGCCCAAAACCGTTTATTCGTCTTTTCAAGCGGAGTTCCCACTGGCCCCTTTGGGATGTACGCGAAGGTCAGTCCGAGTGGCAGCCGCCGGAATAATATTTGTGCGCCGAGACCATCTTCTGTCAGGCGCACAGCGTCCCAACCAAAAGAAGCTTTTAACTCGCCCCACTCGCCCGATTGCAAAATATGAGCCTCGGGATGGTCTTTGAGAAATTCTTCCCATTCGGAGCAATTCAATCTGGGCATGCTGCTGTTAGACCAGTGAGGTCAGATCCACCGGTGGGGTGGCCTGAATGTTGCCATCCGGGATGTTTTCATCCAGCAAGTGCAGGATTGCGGAAGCTTCGCCGTCGCGTGCCAGATGATGTAATTCTTCCACTAATTTGTCAAGATCGTCCGGAAGGATGGCCTCTTCGGCTACGGCGCGGAAGATTTCAGGATGGTCTGTTTTCTTATATTCCATGCCGTCGCCCCACAGGTCTTCGCTGAGTTTTTCTCCGGGACGAATACCGGTAAAAACGATTTCAACATCCTTGCCGGGTTCAAGGCCTGAGAGACGGATAAGATCCTCAGCCAGGTCAAGAATCCGTACCTGCTGGCCCATATTGAGCATGAAGACCTCGCCCCCTTGACCCATCGCGGCCGCCTGTAAGACCAGGTGAACTGCTTCCGGGATGGTCATGAAGTAGCGTTTCATATCCGGGTGGGTAACCGTCACCGGGCCACCGTGCGCGATCTGTCGTTTAAAGAGCGGGACCACGCTACCGCGGCTGCCCAATACATTTCCAAACCGGACAACTGAGTAGGCGTGCCCCGTGCGATGAGCGGCTTCCAGTACGATCATTTCTGCGATGCGCTTGGTGGCGCCCATTACATTTGCAGGGCGGACGGCTTTATCGGTGGAGATCATTACCACCCTTTCGGTGTTGATCACGCTGGCTGCTTGCAGGACGTTTTGAGTCCCAACAATATTATTGGTTATGGCGTCCTCGACATTGCTTTCCATCAACGGTACATGTTTGTGTGCCGCAGTGTGAAAGACCACCTGTGGACGGAAATCGGCAAAAACACTTTGAATCCTGGGCGTATCCCGGATATCTGCAATAACCAGTTGGAGCGGCAGTGAAGGGAAATCTTCCCGTAATTCGAGCATGGCTTCAAAAATACTGTTCTCGCCGTGCCCAACCAGGATGAGCATTTGGGGTCCCCAACGGGCCACCTGGCGGCAGATTTCGCGGCCGATGGAGCCACCTGCGCCGGTGACCAACACGCGCTTCCCGGACAGGGTCGCGCCAACCAGTTGGTCCTGGATGCGAGCCGGTTCACGCCGCAGAAGGTCGGTGATGTCCACTTCGCGTAGACGGTTAACACTGACTTTTCCACCAATGAGTTCGAACAGTCCCGGCATGGTGCGAAAAGGAATCCCTTTCAAACGACAAATGTCCGTTACCAGACGGACGACTTTACCGCTGGCGCTGGGGATGGCAATGATGACCTCATCCACCGGGCGATGTTCAAGGGCGCGCCGCAGGTCGGCCAGTCTGCCAACCACCGGTACGCCATGCATTTGGTGTCGTTGTTTGGCCAGATCATCATCCAGGTACCCGACCGGGCGCAAGCCGAGTTGCGGGTTCTTCTGCATTTCCCGCACCACCAATGCGCCTGCGTCGCCTGCGCCGATGATCAAAACATTTCGGGCTTTCCTTGGTACGGCTTTCTTACTGGCTGCGCGCCCTTCTGCCAGCAGGCGGAAAGAGAAGCGCAGGCCGCCAATTCCCACCAGAGAAAGCAGCCAGTCGATCGGGAGAATTGTGCGCGGAAAATTAATGATGCGTGTATCGTGGAACCGAACAACGTAGAGTGTCAGCATTACTGCCGAAAATATGGCTGAGGCCACACTCACCGCTGTAGCGATAAGAGTTAATTCATTTATGCTGGCATAAGCCCACAAGCGACGGTAAAGGCCAAAAAGATAATAGACAAGTGGCTTTATCAGCAGTCCGACAATAACCATCCAGTAAAGCGATCCAATGTAGCTGCTGACCTGGTCGCCTTCCAACCGTAACGCAAATGCCGCTATGATGGCGAGCACAGTAATAATAATATCCGCCACCAATACGACTGCATTGGGGAAACGGGAACGCATTTTTTCTTTCATTTGCTTTTCATCCATTCTACAGTTTGTGCTAAACCATTTGCCAGAGTTGTTTGTGCGCGAAAGCCCAGCATCGCCGCAGCCTTCTCCGGATTGCCGTACGATCGGTAAATGTCGCCTGGGCGCGGCGCATCAAACCTCACCTCCGGCTGCCGGGGTGAGATCTCGCTCAACTCCTCCAGCAAATCAAGCAGGCTTGTTTCACGGCCGGTGCAGATATTGAACGCCTCTCCAGCTGCGTTGGATTCTGCAGCCATCAAGTTCGCGCACACCACGTCCTTGACAAAGATGAAATCACGGCTCTGTTTGCCATCACCATAGATCGTGATCGGTTCACCGTTCACCAGCCGCCGTGTAAAAATGGAAATGGCAGCCGCGTAATCGGAATCGGGGCGTTGGCGTGGTCCATAGACATTGAAATAGCGCAGAGCGGTTACCGGCAGGTTGAAGGTCTGGGTGTAGAGCCGGGCGTACAGTTCGTTCACCTGTTTTGATAACGCATACGGCGAGACTGGTCGAAGCGGTGCTTCTTCGTCTGTCGGGAATTCTTCGGGATTACCGTAGACTGCCGTACTGGAAGACAGCACGACTTTGCGAACGCCGGCCCTACGCGCTGCTTCCAGCAATGTTACCGTACCGCCTACATTAATGGCGAAACAGGCCTCCGGCTCAGCCATGGATTGTGGAACGGAGACAAAGGCTGCCAGGTGGAATACCAGGTTCACATCCCGGGTGGCAGCTTTAATTACCTCAGTGTCACGTAGGTCGCCTTCCATGATTTCCAAATCGCCCTGGAAGGCTGCCAGGTTTTCACGTTTCCCGGAGGAAAAGTTATCCAGGACGCGCACCGATGCTCCGCCCCTCAGGAGTTCTTCCACGATATGTGAACCGATAAATCCGGCACCGCCGGTGACCAGGGCGCGCATTCGCTATCTACCCCGGAACCCAAAGACTTGGGTCATGGTGCGCAGAATGACGAGAATATCCATCAATAGACTGCGATGTTTGATGTAATACAGATCGTATTCCAGTTTTACGACCGTTTGGGCAATTGTGGCTGAATAACCATAATTGACCTGGGCCCAACCGGTGATGCCCGGCTTGACCAGCAAACGTGCCCTGTATAAGGGGATCTGCTTCTGATATTCGATAATCAATTCAGGACGTTCGGCGCGCGGTCCGACAATACTCATCTCGCCGCTCAGGACGTTCCAGAACTGCGGTAATTCATCGATATGAGTCCGGCGCAGGAAGTTTCCCACACGTGTGATGCGTTCATCATTTTCGTGAGTGACTTGCACAACGCCATCCTTCTCAGCATCCTGGCGCATTGTCCGGAACTTGGTGATCGAATATACCCTGCCGGCTTTGCCCGAGCGAATTTGCTTGTAAAAGATGGGCGATCCGCTGTCCAATAGGATAATGATGGCTGTGAACGGGAGAAGTAGGATGAAAGCGCATAAACCGGCCACCGCAACCAGGATGTCAAGCAGCCGTTTCGCCAAATCGTAAAACCCGCCGACCTGCGCATCATTCAAAAAAGACCGGATCAGCCATTCGGATTCCAGGTGATTGACCGGGACGCGCCCCATCAACTCCTCGTACAGTGTGGGCATCGGGATAATATCCACACCGTTCTCCTGAGCATCCAGGAGTACCTGGAAGGTATCGCCTTGCACCTCGCCGGTAATGGCTATGACGATCTCTGTTATCCCTTTCTCATTGATGATTTCAAGCAGGTGCTCGTTCCCGCCCAGAATGGGAAATCCTTCCAGACTCTTACCGATCTTTTCCGGATCATCATCCATGAAGCCAACCAGGTAAAAAGGCTGCGGTAGCAGTCCATTGTAAACATGTGCAAGCGTCTCACCGGCCGCACCCGCGCCGATGATCAACACCCGCCGCAGGAATGCCTGGGCCGTAAAAATCTGGATATATATAAGCCGCCAGATCAAGGTTAGTACGAATGCGAAAACCAGAAAAAAACCAATCCCCAGGCGTGGCAGTGATCCTTTGGGCGAAATGAGGTAAACCACTGCATATAACGAGAGCCCAGCCAGCGCGGCTATGGAAATTCCTGCCACACTCTTGCGGATGTTCTTGGCGCGATGCGGATCGTATAATTCGACCAGGAATACCATCCAGATCAAGGGCAATAGATAGAACCAGAATTCAACCCGTTGTTGCAGGAAATCCAGCGAGAACTTCAACCAGGCATCTTTTTGCCCCCAGAAGTATAGGCCGCCAAAAAGTGCCGTTATCGAGACGAACGCGTCGCCGATCAGCAGGATGGTGCGTTGCTCGCGCGTACGGACGCGCCAGCCAATTGGCTTGAATCGTGCAGATGCTTGCATTACTTCCTCTCAAGGTTTCGGTTGCTGGAAACCCACTTAATCATACTCCATAAAAAACCCATGCCCCAGGCAATATGCATGGTTGCGATCGCAATGGGTAGACCAACCACCAGGCTGACTTTTTTGTGTTTCAGGGCCGCCTGGACTCCGCCAGCACCCAGAGCGATCAAGTAGATGAGGATTTCCGCAGCCAGCAGAACCCGAAAAATGGGCAGAAAAACAGCCAGTACAGTCCCGCCGATCAGACTCAACGCAAACAGAGGCGGGAGGCCTTGTCGCCAGCGCAGCGTCTCAGGGTAGCGGCGCAGCATGCGCCATTTCCAGTAACCATAACGAGCATATTGCTTTGCCAGTAGCGCCAGGGTTGGACGGGCAAAATACACCGAACGGATGGAAGGGTTCAACCAGACCTTGCCACCCGATTTACGAATGCGGGCGTTGAACTCGTAATCCTCGTTGGTAAGCAGCGATTCGTCATAGAAACCGATCAGGGCCAGTAATTCGCGCTTAAATGCTCCAAATGGGACGGTGTCCACCAGGGCGGCTTTATCGGCGTGCCGGTAAAGGGCATCCCCCACTCCGAGCGGATTAGATGCAGCCATTGCGATGGATTGCGCCACCCAGGATTGCGCTCCGGGGTGGATCTCCCAAATACCGCCTACATTTTCCCCGAGACCCGCTTGCAGGTCTGCCACACAGCGCTCAATGTAGTCAGGATAAGGCATCGAGTGTGCGTCCAGCCGGACGATGATTTCGCCCTTGGATTCTTTCAGAGCACAATTCAAGGCCATGGGTATGGAACGCGGCAGGTTGTCCACCACCGCAATATGCAGGTTTGGGTGGGAATTGGAAAACGATTCGATCTGTGAGCGCGTCCCGTCTGTCGACAATCCATCCGCAATGACCACTTCCAGGTCGATACGCGGAAAAGTCTGCGCGTAGATTGCTTCAAGCAGTTTACAGATGGTGTCTTGCTCGTTGTAACAGGGAATGATAATGGAAACAGAAGGCATGGGCCACTATTTATTACGCCGGGTTAGGGTGGAAACATCCGGGTCCGGCAGCGGCAGACTGACGGTAAACGTACTACCGGCATTCAGCAGGCTGCGAACGTCTATTTTACCACTGTGCGCTCCCACAATTTCTTTTACGATCGCCAGCCCCAGACCGGTACCGTGTTTCTCACCCCCCGGTCGCGACAGGTCGGCCTGGTAGAACCGTTCGAAGATGTGCGGCAGGGCTTCCGGTGGTATGCCAACTCCTGTATCTGCCACTTCCACCTGCAGCTCAGAAACTGCCCCGGGCACGGCAGCGGAGCCTGTCAAGCACGCCCGCAGGCTGATTCTGCCACCGGCAGGAGTGTTCTTGAGGGCGTTATCCACCAGATTTGTGAAGACCTGTGCCAACCGGTCGCCGTCACCGGTGACAGGTGGCAGAACAGGCGAGTCAACCTCGATTGACACGCCTGCAGCTTGCGCCTGGGGGGCAAATTTCTCGGCGATGTTCCGTAGTAGCGCGGGTAGATCCACTGGCGCGCGCCTTAAGTCGAGCGTACCGGCGTCCAGGCGGGCCAGGTCGAGCAGGTCGAGCACCATGCGGTGCATCCGTCCGGCTTCATCATAGATCACCTGGGCAGCCTGTTTCTGCGCTTCGGGGGTGTTGGCAGTCCCATCCAGGATCGCCTGGGAAAATCCCTGGACAGAGGTAAGCGGTGTCTTGAGTTCATGGGAAACATTGGCAACGAAATCGCGTTGGGATTTTTGCGAGACCAATACGCGGCTGTTCATATCATTGAACGCCAGTGCCAGCTCCTGGACTTCCTGCGGGCCGTATGGCTCTATCGGAACGGCTTGCGGAGAAGGCATCTTGCGGGAGGCGGTTACCACATGCTGAATCGGATTGCCGATCCAGCGCGCCAGCCAGAATGCCACGAACAGGGAAATAATCAAAGCGACAAGTGCCGCGCTCAGGATCGGAACCATTAATTCATCGCTTAGAACAGTTACAAGGGGAACTGCAGGGCGTGGCACCGCCACCAACAACCATTGGCCATTGTTCAAGTGCTGGATGATATATAGCCAGAACTGGCCTTTCTGATCGCGTAATACCGAAGAGACCCGCAAACGGGGTAGCAGTGGCATGCTTATGGAGCCCGGTTGTGTAGCCAGCGAATCAGCCACTACCTGACGTTTCTTATTGAAAATGATAATTCTAACGTCAGAGGTCTGACCGGTTTGCTCAATACGCTGCTGGAGTTCCGGTGTCGTCAGGCTTGCCAGGTTGGCTTCATTCTTGCGCAGGAGCGCTGCTACGACAGTTAATCGGGCGCTGGCTTGACGATAAGTGGATGGATTTTGAATTAGGTAAATAAAAAGTACTACTGCCACAGCGCCCAGGACGGCAGTGGTAACCAGCATGTAGCTCCACCACAATCTCGACCGTAGGCTGGAAAACATTACACTACCAATTTATAACCAATCCCGGTGACAGTTTCAATATTTACCGAACTACCTGACATTTTCTTGCGCAGGTGGGCGATATGAACATCCACGGTACGGGTCTGGCCGTAGAAGTCAAAGCCCCAGGCCTGCTGGAGTAACTGTTCACGTGTGAATACGCGTCCAGGTTGGCTGGCCAACGTGAACAGCACTTCAAACTCCTGGGTGCGCAGGTCGAGCGCCCGACCGGCAATGTGCACTTCCCGGCGGATGGGGTCAACGATCATATCGGCCAGATGGATGGGAGCTCCATCTGCTTGAGCTGTGCGTTCAGCGCGTCGCAAAATTGCCTTGATGCGCGCCACCAATTCGCGAGGATTGAATGGTTTGGTCAGGTAATCGTCGGCGCCCAGTTCCAGGCCGAGGATTTTATCAATATCCTCGTCACGGGCGGTCAGCATGATGACGGCAACCGGGTTATTTTCTGCGCGCAGACGCCGGCAGACTTCAAATCCATCCAGCCTGGGGAGCATCACATCCAATACGACCAACTGCGGCATGGATTGCTGTATCGCTTCCAGGGCCGCTTCTCCATCTCCAACTGACTCCACCCGGAAGTTCTCGCGTTCCAGGTACATGCGGAGCAGCTGAACGATGGAAGGTTCGTCGTCAACGAGCAGGATGAGTTCGGAACTCATTTGACCAGTGCAATGGCTTCTATCTCAACGCTGCCGCCCTTGGGCAGGGCCGCCTGGACAGTACTTCGGGCGGGCGGGTTTTCCGGGAAGAATTCGCCATAAACAGCGTTCATTTTGGGGAAGTCAGCCATATCTTTAAGGAAGACGGTGGTCTTGACAACCAGCTCTATTCCGGAGCCGGAATCTGAGAGCACATTGCGGATGTTGGTCAGCGACTGGCGCGTTTCGGCCTCGATCCCGCCCGCAACCAGGTTCCCGCTCTGCGGATCCAGGCCCAACTGTCCTGAGGCGAAGACGAATGAACCGGCCCGGATGGCGACCGAATATGGGCCGAGCGCCTTAGGGGCTTTTTCGCTTTTGATGACTTTTCTGTCCATGTTTACCTCATGTTTCGGTTTTTTTTGATTTGAAATGTACATAAGCAGGGGAATCCCTGCTCAATTTACTGGGATGATACGACTTGATTGTACTGCAAAAGAGAAACACGGCGGAAGGGCGTGTTTCTCGGTGGGATGGGAACCCTTCTAGGAGGTCGGCGTGGCTGTTGGGCGGGGATGGGCCTCCCGGAAGGCTTTGATTGCTTCGCGTAGGGCTTTACCGGTGCCATCCCAGGCGCTGCGGGTATCTTTGATTACCTGGGCAAGGGATTTCGCGGTGTTAATGGCGCTGGTTCGATCGGTCACTTTACCGCCGGCATCGAAACCGGCGTGGCTGGCAATGATCGCAGCTCCCGGGTTATGCGCGCCCTGCACGGCCGGGATGACGGCGCTGAGCGCATTCAGTGCAGCCTGGACGGCGGAGGTGTCCCAGCCTTTCTGGTTGGCTTTATCGATCAGGGTCTGTACTTTGCCCAGAAATGTGCCAGCATTGGCCAACCGGTTGCTTTGGCGTTGGTAAACCGCCTGCTCGCGCGCCCAGACTCGCTCCAACCGGGAGTTATCCGGCTGAGCCGTGGTTTGCCCATTCAGCCCGGCAGCCGAAGCGCCGTTGAGGGGCAGAAAGGCTAAGCCAAGCACCAATACCAACACAACCAGGGCGATCTTCTTGAAAAGAACAGTTATTTTGAACATCGTATCATCTCCTTTGTAATTTCGATTGATACCCTGTATTTTAGGTCTGTCAAGTAACCGGGGCGTATCCGGGATGTAAAATGAATGTAAAACCTTTTCAGACCTTGCTTGACAATCCTCCTCTCTACGTGTAAAATCCTTCCGCTTCAACGACGGTTCTTTTCCAGGCCGAGATAGCTCAGTTGGTAGAGCACGCGACTGAAAATTGCGGTGTCGCCAGTCCGATCCTGGCTCTCGGCACTCGGCCTGAAAATCAGGCCACTTGCGGGCGTAGTACAGTGGTAGTACGTCTCCTTGCCAAGGAGAAGGTCGTGGGTTCGAATCCCATCGCCCGCTCTGATGATTGAGGATTGTGATTGATGATTGCCGATTGATTGCACGGGCCGTCAATCAGCAGTCCTCAATTTTGAATCAGAAATCTAAATGGCGTCGTGGCCAAGTGGCTAAGGCAAGGGTCTGCAAAACCCTCATCATGGGTTCAAATCCCATCGACGCCTCAAAAAAACGAGTCTGAAAAGGCTCGTTTTGATTTAATTTGATCTTATTAATTAATCTTCAAGAGATTTTGGTTCTTTTTAAGCTTAATAGCAGTATTCCACCCGTAATGGTCGCTGTCCCGATCAAATTCATCCCACTTAGAAGGATTTTTGTCTGTAAGCTCGCGGCCGGCAGATAATATGGACCGCCGAAAGACAGGACCAGAGCAGCCGCACAGACTGACAGGAACACGATGGTCGGGCTGCGAGAGAAACGGATCAGCAGGCCGAAGAGGATGGTCGCCAACAGGCCCGGAACCAGGGTGGCAAATACAGGCATCAAGAAAGGCATTGGAGTGAGATTGGATGTGCTCCCGTCCAAAGGCATCAGATAATGTTCGCCAAAGGCTTTTGTCAGCGCGTAATACAACAGATTTACCAGGACAGCGGTAATTGTTGCAGCCGGACCACCCCATAGCAACCGGCGAAGGGAATAGGACAACAAAGGCTAGATACTCCTGTTTACGATGTAGCCGGTCAGATCTTCCAAAGCCTGCCGTTCCATCGAGGCTGGTGCTTTCTTCAGTATTTCCAGCGCCTTCTCGGTGAAATCCTGCGCCTCTTTCATGGATTTTGCGGTTGCATCGCTTTCCCGGATGGATTGCACCAGGCGTTCCATGCGCTCGTGCTCCGTGTAGCAACCGCCTGTGAGGCACAGCACATCCGGATCGTAAGGATGCGCTTCCGCATAATAAATGGCTGGGAGGGTTACCAGGCCCTGTAACAGGTCTGAGCCAACCGGCTTGCCGACCGTTTCCTGCTCCCCGGTAAAATCCAGGATGTCATCTACGATCTGGAACGCCATGCCCAGATGGTACCCGAATAGCCGCATGGTTTCCACTACTGCCGGTTTGGCCGGACTGACCATGGCAGCAGCATGCGTGGTCATCTCAAACAGCGAGGCGGTCTTGGCGTAAATGCGTTTGCTGTAATTCTCGCGGCTGATCACCCCGCGTGCTGCAAACAACTGGGTCAGTTCGCCGTTAACGATGGTAGCCAGTGTATCGGCGAAGAGTTTCATCAGGAGCAAATTATCCGACTCGGCTGCCAGCTTGGCAGCCCGTGCGAACATGTAGTCCCCGGTCAGGATGGTGGCTGCCGGTGACCAGTGTGCATTCAGAGTGGGCATCCCCCGGCGCAGCAGCGCCCCGTCGATCAGATCGTCGTGGACCAGGGTGGCAGTGTGCAGCATTTCAACTGCGGCTGCCAATGTGAGCAGTTTATCATGGGGTGCCCCGAGCATCTGGCCGGTCAACAGGCCGACTGCCGGCCGAATGCGTTTCCCCCCAGAGGTGAGCAAATGCTCGACCGCTGCGCGCAGATCCGGATGAGCATCATCGGCTTGTGCGTGCAGGAGCGTTTCAACTTCCTGGAGGCCTGTCTGAACAGGTGTAAAAAAGGGGGCTGTATTCAAGTTATCTCTTTCCAAGCGAAACACCTTCCGGTATTTTCGCTGGGGATCGTGGCGACCTTTTCGAGGTTGCACGGGGCATTAAGTCAATTTTATCAGCAATCAGGCGTATATAGGCAATTTCATCGTTCCTGGCGCAAAACCATAAGGTCTCCTTACGGTGTATGTGCCGCCTTTTCCCAGGCAAAGAGCCTTTCGGCATTTTCGCTGGTGATCGCGGCAACTTTTTCGAGGCTGCAGTTGTGGAGCAAGGCAATTTTTACAGCAGTCAGGCGTACAAATGCCGGTTCGTTCCGTTTTCCCCGGTTGGGGTGCGGGGCCTGGAAAGGCGCATCCGTTTCGATCAGGATGCGCTCCAGAGGCAAGGCTGCGACAATAGCTTGTAGCCTGGCGGTGTTCTTGAAAGTAACCGGGCCGGTCACGCCGATATAAAAACCAAGACGCATCGCTGCCTGGGCAGTTTCCAAGGATCCCGAGAAGGAATGTAAAACTCCCGGTCTGTCTGCCAGCGGATTCTTCCTGGAGCGCAGCCCTGCGCACCATTCTTCCAGGATTTGCAGCAAATCCAAGGCACAGGCGCCCTGTGATGCATCTCCGGCTTCGCGCATATGCAGGATGACCGGTAGACCGAGTTCGGCTGCCAGGTCGAGCTGTTGGCGGAGTACATTCCTCTGCATGTCTTGTGGAGCAGAATCCCAGTAATAATCCAGCCCGATCTCGCCAATGGCAAGTACTTTAGAAGCACCAGGCCTACCAGAGGCAATCGCGATTAAGTTGTTTCTCGTTTCTTGATCCCAGCTCATTGCTTCGGTGGGATGGACGCCGACTGCGGAATGCAGCAGGGCGTGGCTCTCAGCCAGACTGATAACAGCCCGGCTGGAGTCTAGATTGAGTCCCGGGATCAGGATATGAGTGACTCCGGCCTGGGCGGCGCGTTCCAGCACGGCCTCCCGGTCGGAGTCGAATCTATCCAGATCCAAATGGCAGTGAGTGTCGGTTAGGTTCAAGTGTCAAGTTGCCCGCTGTCAAGTGCGCCAGTGTCAGCTTGAGACTTGGCACCGAAACACTTGACACGCAATTATTGGAGCCCGGCAACCTTCAATCCGTCCTGCAGGATGGCCTGCACTTTATCGCCGTGCAGAGTCTCGCAGTAGACGCGTAATATCGGTTCGGTACCCGAGAAACGGATGAGCATCCAGCCGCCATCCTCCAGCTTGAACTGGAAACCGTCCACGGTGACAAGTCCTTTTACTTTCAGGCCCCCGATGGTCTGCGGGTTGGCAGCCAGGATCATCTTCTTGCGGTCCTCGTGGCTGCCGGTGAAGGGACGGTCGATACGATCGTAGAAATACTCGCCGCCAACCTTGGCGAAGAGCAGCTTGAGCAGTTCCGTGGGCTTCTTTCCGAGCCGTACCATCAGGTCGAGCATATACAGGCCGGCCAGGATGCCATCCCGTTCGGGAACATTGCCGCGGAAGGCATAGCCGCCGCTTTCCTCGCCGCCGATCAAAGCGTTCGTCTCAAGCATTTTGGGCGCCACGTACTTGAATCCCACACCGGTCTCGTGAACCGGGACGTTGTAGATCTGCCCGAGCTTGTTCAGCATAACGGTGGTCGAGAGCGTCTTGACAATGTCGCCGCGCAAGCCGCGCACCTCGAGCAGGTAATAGGCCAGCAGGCCATAAACACGCAGTTGGTTGATAAATTGCCCGTTCTCATCGCCCACGCCCAACCGGTCAGCATCGCCGTCGGTGATCAGAAGCACATCCGCTTGGTTGTCCAGGGTGGCTTTTAGGCCAACGTTGATGTTTGGTGGGATCGGCTCGGGTCGTTTCATCTCGGGGAAGATCGGGTTGCGCTGGTTATGGATCTCGATGACTTTGGTCTTGCCGCCGGCCAGCAGGCGCGGGAAGTAGCCCGCCCCGTTCCCCCACATGCTGTCCACCATTACGGTCAGGCCGGCATCCTTGAGGGGCTGCAGGTCGATCAATGTGTGCAGATGCTCTTCGTAAGGGGTTACCGGGTCGAACATCACGATCAGACCGGCTGTCCGGGCTTCCTGGTAGACTTTTCGTTTGACCTGCTCAACCGAGTCAGGGATGAGCGCCTCGATCTTTAGCAGACCTTCCGGGTCGATCGCGCCGCCGAATTCGTTGCGGACCTTGAAACCATTGTCCGTGCCAGGGTTATGCGAGGCGGTGATGTTGACCGCGCCGCAAGCCTTTTTGTTGACAACCGAGAAGGCGATCACTGGGGTGGGGGTGGCGCCATCCGTCAGGTACACTTTAAGCCCGTTGCCCGCCAGCACTTCGGCCACGGCCGCCGCAAAGAATTCGCTGTCGAAGCGTTTATCGTGCCCCACCACCACCCACTGGTCTTTTTTGCCTTTTTCGAGCATGTAACTTGCGAAGCCTTGTGCGCAGCGGCGGACATTGTCGAACGTGTAATCCTCAGCGATGACTCCGCGCCAGCCATCAGTACCAAATGTGATCTTTAATGCCATTTTGGAACTCCTGAAATAGGATAATTATGGGGGTATTATATCAGTGAACTTATTATGAGTTAACGACGGTTATAATGACCCAATGCGAAAGTACCTGTACTTCACGGTTTTCATCTCCGGCATGACCAGCCTGGCGGCAGAATTCGGGGCTTCGCGCCTGCTGGGTAACGTTTTCGGGACCTCGAACCCGGTTTGGGCAGCCATCATCGGGCTCATCCTCATCTACTTGACCGTTGGGTACTTCCTGGGTGGGCGCTGGGCCGACCGCTCGCCACAACCAAAAACAATGTACGGTATCCTGGCCTGGGCGGCCTTCACGCTGGGGGTTGTACCGTATGTAGCCGGCCCGGTCTTGCGCCTGGCCGCCAACGCCGTGGATAATTTGCAGATCGGGATCATCGCCGGGGCATTTGCCGGCGTTTTGATCCTTTTCACCATCCCGGTTACGTTGATGGGCATGATCTCGCCCTTTGCCATCCGCCTTACGATGAACGATGCCGGTCATGCCGGTAACACGGCTGGAACGATCTACGGCATCTCCACCATCGGTTCCTTCATTGGGACCTTCCTGCCAACCCTGCTGCTGATCCCCACCATCGGCACCACCCACACTTTCCTGGTGTTTAGCCTGACCTTGCTGCTAGTGGCGCTGGTCGGACTGGGGTTGAGCGCCGGGCGTCAGGCGGTTCTGCCTGGATTGTTCATGCTGGCCGTATTGGTATGGTTGGCGCTTTTTGCAGGCAGCGGCGGTATAAAAAAATCCAGCGGCCAGATTTACGAAACCGAGTCGGCTTATAACTATATCCAGGTGCTGGATGTCAACGGATCTCATTACCTGCGCCTGAACGATGGCCAGGGCGTCCACTCCGAATACAACCCCAACACGCTTGAATATGGGGGCCCCTGGCAGCAGTTCCTGGTGGCCCCGTTCTTTTATGCACAGCGCCAGCCGGGTGCGATTGCACGCATCGCCATTGTCGGCCTGGCTGCCGGGACGACCGCCCGCCAGGCTGCGGCAGTCTTTCCGAATGTGACCATCGATGGTTACGAGATCGATCCGAAGATCGTGCAAGTCGGCCGGGAATATTTTGGCATGAACTTGCCCAACCTGAACGTCATCATCGGCGATGGGCGCTGGGGTCTGGAGCAAAGCCTGCACAAATACGATCTGATCTGCGTGGATGCCTACCGCCCGCCGTATATTCCCCCGCAGTTGACCACGCGCGAGTTTTTTCAGATCGCTGCCGATCATTTGAGTCCCAACGGCGCGCTGGCCATCAACGTGGGCCGCGCCCCGGACGACCGGCGCCTGATCGATGGGCTGGCCACCACCATCGGAACCATGTTCTCTTCCATATATGTTATGGATATCCCGAACACATTCAACTCGATTTTGTATGCTACCCTACAACCCACTTCGCTGGAGGATTTGCAGGCTAATCTGGCCGCGCTTGCAAACCAACCGGGTGTGAATCCACTTCTGACCGATTCCATGGCCATGACGTTGGTCAACCTGCAGCCGGCGCCTAAGCACACGCTTGTTTTTACGGATGACTTGTCGCCGATCGAATGGATGACCAATAATTTGATCCTCAATTTTGTCCTGCATGGAGATATGAATACGTTGAAGTAGTGAGTAATAAGGAATTTGCATTAAATCGATTATTTTCTCTTACTGCCAACCCATAGGATATAACCATGAAAATCTTTTATCGCATCCTTGCCTGGATCATTACCATCCTGCTCCCGCTGGCCCTGACTTTCCTGGGCCTGCGCCTGTTGCTCACGCATGCCTTTCTCCAGGTGGAATACCGGACGCCTGGCTTCCCGCCGGATACTTATGGTTTCACCCTGCAGGACCGCCTGCATTGGGGCGCCCTTTCCGTGGATTATCTGGTCAACAATGCGGATATTTCTTTCCTCGGTAAGCTGACCTTTCCGGACGGTTCGGTCCTATTTAATGAACGCGAGCTGAGCCACATGCACGATGTCAAAAAGGTGGTCCAGGCCGTCCTGTGGATAGGGTATGCCACTTGGATCTTTTTGCTCGGGCTGGGCCTTTGGGCGCGTTTCGGCGGTTGGTGGCAGGAACTGTTGGGCGGTCTGCGGCGGGGCGGCTGGCTCAC
>JADGQB010000241.1 GCA_017882145.1 Anaerolineales bacterium | reverse complement strand
CTGGCAGTTGCCAATCTGATTCCTTCATTAATAATTGGACCGGTGATGTTATGGTAGAAACCATCAAATGTGACCATTGTGGTGCAGACGCCAGGCATGTTATCACGAAAGAATTCGACGGCAAGCTGATGAATTTTTGCTGTCGTGGTTGTCTGGGTGTGTATGAGATCATGCGCGAAGAGATCTTGCACCATCATAATAAACCCGGTTTAGGCGAGAAGGAATCCAAAGAAAAAGTCTAATAAGCGATTGGTGCGAGTAATCATATTTATAAGACACTTCCTCCTCATGAGACATGCCATCCGGGCCAGGATGGCATGTCTTCATTAAATTTAATTATGCTTCTTTCAGGCTATTACTGAGAAAGAGAAATCACCCACACTTATTAATACTTAGCTCAGGATTAAGCGTGACCGCTTGAAGCTTGCAAATGCAATACCGAGTAGGATCACATCTAATACAGCCAGAACAACCAGGATAATGGTCAGGATCTGGTTGGTGTTCAAGGAGGATAAAAGATTCCCTGGCAGGGCTTTCAGCCCGAGATACAGTACCACTCCGAGCCCCAGCGTGCTAAGGAGCAGGGTTTGTTGCGCCTGCCGGACAGTAGGGGAGTGTAGCGATACCAGTGCCCCACAACCGGCATGAATGTCGTTCGACTGTGTGCGGGTATCGAAGCCCAGCACGCGCGCCTGACCCTGTGTTGGTACCAACAGGCCGAGTAAAAGATGAATGGTGGTGGTTTTCCCGGCGCCATTTGGCCCCAGGAAGCCAAAGACAATCCCCGCCGGCACCTCCAACGAGAGATCCTCCACGGCTTTAACTGCGCCGAATGAGCGGGAAAGATGTTCTGTGTGAATGATTGGCTCAGACATGGATCACCGTCATGCTTCTTTCCTAAAATGCATTGCTTTTAATGAGGCGCGTCGGACGGTGGCGCCAGACTAAGACCCCAATGGCAACCACTGCCACGATGGCAGAGAGAGTCTGGTTGGCATTGATCCCTGCCAGTCTGGAGGCATCCAGGCGTAGGAAATCCAGCAGGAAACGCCCGAGTGGGTAGAGTACCAGGTATCCCAGAAAAATGTCACCCTTCCTGAGATGGTCGGAAAAACGGTGCGTTACCCACAGCAGGATGGCCATATTGGCCAGGTTCCACAAACACTCATACAGGAAGAGCGGGTGGTAATAAGCCACACTCTCGAAACCATGCAGGCGATGAGCCGGATCAATGTAGATCTTCCACGGCAGGTTGGTTGGAGCTCCGTATAATTCCTGGTTGAAGAAATTGCCCCAACGGCCGATGGCCTGCGCCAGTGCAAGGCCTGGCGCGGTCAGGTCCAGCCATGTGGCAAAGTTGAGTTTTTTCCTGCGAGTATAGACCCACATGGCTAACGCACCGCCAAAGACCGCACCCGGGATGCCCAAACCTCCATTGCGGATATCCAGCATGAGCAGGGGGTGTGTCAGGTAATATTGTGTGGTGATCCCTTGCGCGATCATGGAAGGCGGTGGGGTCAGGATGTGCCAGATACGCGCCCCAACGATACCTGCGATCACGATCCAAAACAACATATCCCAGAGAGCTTCCGGGTTTTGGCCGTGGCGTTTGGCTTCGGCGCTCACCAGGAAAGCTGCCGCAATCACTCCCAGCATGATCATGATCCCATAGAAATAGATGTGAAAAGAGGTGTTCAGAAACGGAATGGGAATATCAAATCCATTAGGCATGCTGTTCTCCAATTCAAAAAGATTTATTAATATCAAACAGACTAATATACCATTTGTGTTTTAACGAAAGGTTAGAAATTCAGTTGTAAGCCTGAGATTGGGAGTTATTTTTCCCATAGTGGGAATAGTTTCAAGATCCAGCGGGTCATATATACCCCTGCAAACGACGATCCGGCCGTGACCGGCAGCATCACTGCCCAGGCTCGCCAATCCAGCGCGATCACTCCGAAAAGTGACCTCAGTGGGGTATAGAGCGCCAGAAGCTGTAAGCCAACTGCTACGGCGTAACTGATTAACAATGCCCGGTTGGACCACAGGGAAAGACTGTCCAACTGGCGCACAACCATCACGCGTGTGAAGGCATGCAGGACGATACTGGTGAAAAGCATGCTTTTGGCATAGGTCACGCCACCAAATTGCAGCCCGACCCAGAAGATCAGGCCGTAGGCGATCAACGTGCGGAAGATGCTCCCCGCGATGGTTGCATAAATGGATTTATTCAGGATGGGTTCGTCGTGACGCCGTGGGCGGCGTTTCATTACGTGCGGCACCACCGGGTCGGCCGCCAGGGCGCTGGCTGGCACTAGGTCGGTGACCACGTTGACCCACAGCAGCATGATCGCCGACAGCGGGAAGTACCCGGCGATGGAAAGCGCCAGAACGACGAATACCTCGCCCAAGCTGGTGGAGAGCAGATAGTTGGTGAACTTGCGGATGTTATCGAAGATTCGCCGCCCTTCCTCGATCGCGGCTACGATGGTTGCGAAATTGTCATCCAGCAGCACCATGGCCGCAGATTCCTTGGCAATATCCGTGCCGCGCAACCCCATCGCCACGCCTACGTCCGACTGTTTGAGCGCCGTGGCGTCGTTGACACCATCCCCGGTCATGGCCACCACATGCCCGGCTGCCTGCAAAGCCTGAAGCACCTGCTGCTTGACCTGCGGAGTAGCGCGTGCCACGATATCCACTTCCTTCATCTTTTCGATAAGCGCCTCCGCGTCGATGCCTCCCATCTCGCGTGCATCCACGACACGCTGCCCAATCCCAAGAGTTCCGGCGATGGCCTGAGCGGTCAGGCCGTTGTCTCCGGTGATCATTACCACCCGGATGCCGGCTCCCTGGGCGCGTGCAATCGCATCGGCAGCGCCAAGGCGGGGTGGGTCGATCAAAGCCAGCAAGCCGAGGAATGTCATCTCGCTTTCCACCTGATCCGGTGCAACGCCCATCGGCAGTTCCCGGCTCGCTACTCCCAGTACATAAAACCCCTGGCTCTGCAGGTCGCCTACTTGTTGCCGGATGGCTTGGCAGTGCGAGTCGGCCAGTCGATATTCCTGCGTCCCTTCCCGGCAGCCTGAACAATGACTCAGTACGGGACCGGGTGCCCCCTTGGTAATGGCGAGATTCCGTCCATCTTTGGTATGAATGCTGGTCATCATCTTGCGCTCGGAGCTGAAAGGTATAAGATTTAAGCGCGGATATTCTTTGCGACTCTGCTCCAGGTCCAAACCGGCCAGTAGGGCAGCCTTGACTAGGGCCGTATCCACCGGGTCACCCTGGATTTCCCCGTTGTTGGCATTGTCCAGGGACGCCTCGTTGCAGAGGATCCCATCCAGTAGCAGTTCGAGTGCGGCGGGGTTTTGCCGAAGGTCTTCCGTTCCTTGCACCATCCGCCCGTTAACATATAAGCGCTGAAGAGTCATCAGGTTCTGGGTCAGTGTTCCGGTCTTGTCGGTACAGATAATATCCACCGACCCCAGCGACTCAACCACCGATAACCGCCGTACCACCGCCTTGCGACGCGCCATCTGGCGGGCGCCCAGCGCCAGCGCGAAGGTCAGCACGATTGGCAGGCTTTCAGGGATGGTCGCGATGGCCAGGCTGAGCGTGTTGAGCGCTACATCGACCGGTGGTTCGTGCAGTACCAGCAGCAGGATGGCTGCGACGACTGCCGCCAGGCATGCCACGATGACGGTCATCTGGCGCGCCATCTTTTGCACTTCCACCTGGAACGGGGTTGGGCGTTCGGTCATCAGCCCCAGGGTCTCTGCAATTTGACCGACTTCTGTGATCATCCCGGTGGAGACTGCCACTGCCAGTCCGGATCCGTGGGTGATATAAGTTGATGCGTAGACCATGTCGGTGCGCTCGGCCAAGACTGCTTCCGCTGCCACCGGCTCCGGAGACTTGTCCACACCCACGCTTTCACCGGTCAACGCCGATTCATCCGTCCGCAGACTGTGCGCCTCCATCAGGCGTGCATCTGCCGGGATTTTCTGCCCATGGCTTAGAACCAGGATGTCACCCGGAACCACCTCGGCCGCCTCAATTTTCTGGATCGTTCCGGCCCGCAAAACGCTGGTCTTGAACACCAACAATTTGTCCAGCGCCTCCAACTCTTTCTGAGCGCGATATTCTTCGAAGAAACTTAGAGCCACGCTCAGTACGATGATACCCAGGATGAAAAAGCCGGTCAGCCGTCGTCCGCTTTCCCCCGGCAGGTAACTGACCGCGAACGCCAGGATGGCTGCAAAAAGCAGGACGAAAATAAAATAATTGGCAATCTGCTTTAATAACAATTGCCAGGGGCGGATGGGTTTGCGCCTTATGATTTCATTCCGCCCATATTGTGCGATTCGCTCGGCTGCCTCTGTCTCGGTCAGGCCTTCCGGGCGAGTCCCCAATTTTGCAATAACGTCAATAATTTCAAGAAGATGCCAAACAGGTGGTTTCATTCGTCTCCTGCCCGCATAATAAAATTATCCTCTGCCCGGCTGTTTGCAGAGTTAATCAAGACCGGATGCTCAACCGGTGCTTATTTGGTTTTGAACCGCCCTGCTTATCTCAGGTTCATAAGTACTACTTCTATTGTCTTAGCAATCTATCTATTACGAGAAATCGATCATCCTTTCAATAGTTCTTTGGAGGCAAGCTCCCGGTCCACGGTCGAGACTGAGCTTCGCGCGATCAACCTGAGTGCGTAGGCCGCATTGGCTGAGCCATCTTTAGCTAGTTTTGCCAGGTTTTGTATCGCATGGCTTCGTTCCCTATCGGACTTCGATGTAGTAGCGGTTATGTATTGCTCATGGGCTTTTTCGTCATCCCAGTCATCCAGATCCTCCAGATTAACGCTCATGTTTGGCTCTCCTTCCAGCAAAAGAATTTTGCGAAAAAAATTATAACATAAACATTATCTGTTTTGTCTATAATTTTAAATTTATTGCTGAGAGGGTAGAGCTACCTAGGGTGTTCCTATCTCGATTGGATAATTTGCGTCCTTCCAGGCCTGCAAGCCTCCGCTTAGACAGGATACGTGTGAAAATCCGGCCTGCTGTAAGATTGCTGTCCCGCTCAGGGCGCGGTGACCTGAAAGGCAGACAACCACAATATCCTGATCTTTTGGGATTTCGCTTAACCGGTTCTGCAGTTGATCCAGTGGGATCAGGGTGCTTTTCTCGATATGGAATTGGTCCCATTCTTCCTGGCTGCGCACATCCAGGAAGAATGCTCCCTGTTGATATTTTGCATAAGCTTGGGCTGGGGTGATTTCGACCGAGGCGGTGTCTACCTGTGTAGGAGTAATTTTGACCAGCTTGGCACCTGGTCGGATCAAAAGGATTCCCACCAATACAATCAACACTACTCCCAGGCCGATCCATAACCATTTCAGGTTAACCCTGTTAGGCTTTCGCCTTCGACTTACTGTAGGTTTGGATCCTTTTTGCATGGAATTCGAGTGTTTTCGTGTCACGATCATCTCCTGGAGGTTATTTTTACTACCTTATTCCTTCTTATCGCGGGAGTCGTACCAGCCATTCCGGGTACTGGTGCGGATATCAAACTCGGGTACGTATGGTTTGATATCCAGCAGTGGCGTACCGTCCAGCATATCCACCCCTTCGATTTCAAGAAAATTTCCTGTCCGACTTATCAAATGTACTACTGACAATCCGATCTGGTTCGGGCGGTAAGGATAGCGGGTTGCAAAAAGTCCATGCAACGCATCATCCAGGAATGGCTTGACCGTCAGAGTATAGCCCGACGATTCATGGAATGCATACAACAAGAAGATGTGCGAGAAACCTTCCAAATCCTGCAACCCTTCACCATACTCCGGGAGGATTTCGACGGATCCCCTGGCATTGGATCGGGAAGCCTGGAAGGGTGTCTGGGTTTTTTCAACGAACGGAGAATGGATCACCCCAATTGGGTGCATAAGAATATCCATGAAATTGTTATTCAATTCAATCACTCAATTGCTTTAGAACGTTTGTGGATTTGATTTATTAAAATATTGCGCACCAGATCGCAAACCTCGGCAATTTTTGAGTCGGTGATCTCAAATACTTTCGTACTGCCCTGTCGGCGGGCTATCACAACCCCTGCGCCACGTAGGACGGTTAACTGGCGGGAGACCGTGCCTTGGGAAAGACCGGTTT
>JADGQB010000240.1 GCA_017882145.1 Anaerolineales bacterium | reverse complement strand
GCCCATCAGGTAAGGGCCGACCAATCCCAGGAAGGTAAAGATCAGGACGAAGATGAACACCAGCGTCATCCCGACTTTAAAAGGGCCCAGGTAGCGCAGCATGCCATTCAAAGCCCGGCGCGGGTCACGCGCTTTTTCAATCCGGCCGGGGTCGGCTGGCCGGCGCTGCATCATCGCACGGACATTGCTGGTTTGAGGAGCAGATTGGAAGCTCATTCCACCACGCTCCTTTCATCGATGAACAGCGTTGGTTCTTCCGAGCGGAACCCATTGCCGAGCTGCGACTCGTAAATTTCCTGGTAGATCGGGCTGGTCTGCATCAGCTCCTTATGGGTGCCCTGGGCCGCGATGCGGCCCTTGTCAATCACAATGATCTTGTCGGCATTCAGGACGGTGCTGATGCGTTGGGCCACAACGAAGCTGGTGTGCTTGTGTGTCTGCCGTTCCAGGGCATCCTGGATCCTGGTCTCGGTTTCCACGTCCACCGAGCTGGTGCTGTCGTCGAGGATCAGGATCTTGGGTTCCAGCAGCAATGCCCGGGCAATCGCGATGCGCTGTTTCTGCCCGCCGGAGAGGTTGCCGCCGCGCGCTTCAACGTGACTTTCGTACCCTTTTGGCATCTCCATGATGAATTCGTGCGCCTGGGCGGCTTTGGCGGCCGCCACTACCTGTTCATCGCTGGCTTCCGGGCAGCCATAGCGGATGTTATCGCGCACGGAGCCGGAGAACAGGATGCTCTCCTGGGGCACGATCCCGATCTGGGCCAGGAGCGAGTCTTGTTCAATTTGCCTGACATCCACCCCGTCGATCAGCACCCTGCCGCTGGAAGTGTCGTAGAAACGCGGCACCAGGTTGACCAGGGTCGATTTGCCAGCGCCAGTGGCGCCCAGGATGGCGACTGTCTGCCCGGGTTCCGCCACCAGGTCGACTCCCTCCAGGACGGCCTCATCGCCGTTACCATTGTAGTGGAAGTCCACGTTCTCGAAGATGACCCTGCCGCGTGTCGATTCTGGCAGAGCTATGGCGTTTGCGGAATCCTGAACCTCGGGCACGGTGTCGAGGATTTCGCCGACGCGTTTGGCTGAAGCCAGTCCGTTTGCCCAGGTATTGGAGAGTTGTGTCATCATGGTCAGCGGAGTCATGGTGGTCAGCAGGTAGTTGGTGAAGGCCACGATCTGTCCGATGGACAGGTTCCCATGGATGGATTGAAGACCGCCGGCGTAGATCACGATCACCATGCCTATATTGACGAAGACAGTCAGTGCTGGTGACATGCTGGACATGAAGCGCATCACCCGCACCGAATGGTCGGTGTAGGATTCGTTGGCCGACTCGAAGCGTTGTCCCTCGAAATCTGCCCGTACGAAGGCCTTGACCAGGCGTGCCCCGGCAATATTTTCTTGCAGGACAGTGTTCAGCCGGTCCAATTTTTGCTGGACGGTGCGGAAGAGCGGCTCCATTTTTACAATGAAGAACACGATCACAAGAGTGGTGATCACCAGCAGCGGCAGCATGGTCAGCGCAAGGCTTGGGCTGGTGTTGATCATCAGGATCAGGCTGCCAACCATCAATAATGGGGCGCGTGTCCCAATTCGGAGCGACACCTGCACCAGGCGTTGCACTGCGCTCGAGTCGCTCGTCAACCGCACCATCAACTGGCCGGTCTGTTGGCGGTCCAGGTTGCCATAGGAATATTTCTGGATCTTGAGGAACAAGGCATCCCGCAGGTCACGTGCCACGTTCTCGCCCACCTGGACGGAGAAGATGTTATTTCCGACGGCAATCACTGTGCTCACGATCGAGATGCCGATCATTAAGGCGGCCGTTTGGAGCACAACCTGTTGGTTGTGTTGGTTAATGCCCTGGTCGATGATGCGCTGGATCAAGCGCGGGATGGACAGGTCCATGAAAACCAGGCTGGTCAGCAGGATCAGCGCCACGGTCGCACGTTTCCAATATGGTTTGACAAAGGGCAGGATTCTTTTGATTTCGTTCATGGTTTGTAAATACCTCTAATTTTTTTCAGCCGGCTCGGCGAACGTTTTTGAGAGGATCTCCATGGCAGACGTCAGCGTGTTCAAGTCCTGGATGGACAGGGAAGTCATTTGACTTCTCATCCAGGCCCGGTTCTTTTCCCAGATCGTATCCAACAGCTTATTGCCTGAATCGGTTAATTCGAGCGGGATGTTGCGCCGGTCCTGGGCATTCTGCAATCTGCAAATCAACCCGCGTTCCACCAGCAAATCCACGGCCTGGCTGATGGCCGAGCGGCTGATCTGTTTCACCTCCGCCAGCTCGCTGACCGATGCCAGCCCTTTGCGGATGTGCCTCAGGATGTGGAACTGCTCGACGCTGATATCGTAATGGTCCACTGCTATGGAACGCACGTTACCCTTGATCCGGTTCCAGACGGGGGGGATGGTTCCCCAGAACGCCTCGATCGCGACCGGGACCAATTGTTCAGCTGTTTTATCGGGAGCAACCATAAGTGCCTCTCTTTTTAGTTTAATCATTAAATAGTTTAGATACTTAACTAGTATAAAACCCTGCTTTTATTTTGTCAAGTGATCTGGAGGATACATGAAGACTTCTCCGAAGAATGAATACCTGATTTTTATTGCGAAAAAATAAAGAGATGTTCCAGGAGTGTTTACGGGCGGTTTGTAAGCACGAAAACACCCCTACACCCGGCTCGTTTTTTCGTGGATATGCAAATAACCTGATAATTTATATTATATTTATCTTATTAAATGTTATAATCCACCAGTAACAAAATAATAATTGTCGTAATTTATTGATTTTGCATCTTGAAAGGTGGAGGAAAATGTATAAAAGAACGATTGCCAGTTTAGCCTTTATCTGTATTTTTCTGGCCGCTTGCGGTGGAAACACTCAAAGGGAGATTCCAACCAGCTCATCTCCTACCAGCCCATCTCCTGCCAGCCCAACTCCCACCAGCCTGCCTCCCACCCTGACTGCCACGGACCTTCCCTCACACACGGTCGTGATTGGACCGGCGAGCGCTGCAAAGGTGGTGCAACTTGCCAAGATGGGCGATGCGTTGTTTTATTATCTGACCTTCAGTCCGGATGGTAAATGGTTGGTTGTATCCACCTCCACCGGTGTTAATTTCTACGATGCCACGTCGCTCGCGCCGATCCAGCCAACCGGAACACAGGCCTGGGCCGGCAGCCCGGTCTTTTCGCCGGATGGCAAACAGGTGGCCGTCTCCGCGGATAACAGTACAGTCACCGTGTTGGATGTCTCCTCGGGACAGACCGTACAAACCCTCGGCGGCCAGGCCACCGGGATCGCCAGCATCGCATTTTCGCCGGATGGAAAAACCCTGGCGGTCAGTATCAGTGACGACCGGGTGGTTTATCTGTGGGATATTGCCACGGGCAAGAATTTCCGAACCATCAAGACCGCCCATCAAAGTGACGTGATCGATGCGATCTTCTCACCGGATGGGCAGACGTTGGCCACCACTTCATTTGACTCAACCATTGAGTTGTGGAGCGTCAGCGGCGGAAATCTGCTTACCACCCTGACCGGCCACACACAAGCCATATTCGGTGTCGCCTTTTCCCCTGACGGGAAAACCCTGGTCACCGGTTCGTACGATAAAACCATCAGGGTGTGGGATGTGGCCGCTGGAAAACTTTTGAAAACCATTCCGCAACCCGGCCTGGTGGTTGGCATCGCCTTTTCACCGGATGGGAAGACGCTGGCCTCTGGCTCCTTGGATAAGACCGCCACTCTCTGGGATGTGTCCAACTGGCAGGTCTTGCACACCCTGGGTGGCAATAGCTCTGCGGTCACAGGTGTGGCCTATTCCCCGGATGGGAAAACATTGGCCACCGGCTCAGGGAACGGCAGCATTAAACTTTGGGATGTGTCCACCGGGCAGGTCTTACAAAGCTTGGAGAAAAACGGACACAATAACAATACCCTGGCCTTCTCACCCGATGGGCGGACGGTGGCGGTCGGAACATTTGATGGGCTCATACGGCTCTGGGACACCTCCACACATCAGGAGCTGCATACCCTGGTCGCCTCCGCAGCGGGTACACAGAATCTGGGCGGCGTGGCCTTTTCTCCGGATGGCAAGACCCTGGTTGCCGGACTCAGCGATGGAAAGATCGAATTGTGGGATCCGTCAAGTGGACAGTTGCTCAACACACTTAGCGTGAATACGATTGGCATCAGCAGCCTGGCTTATAGCCCGGGCGGGACGCTGTTGGCCACCGGATTGTTTGACAAGACCATTGCGCTCTGGGATGTGGCTTCCGGCAAGAGCTTAAATATTCTCAGCGGGCATACCGCGATTGTTTGGGGTCTGGCTTTCTCCCCGGATGGGAAGACACTCGCCTCTGCCTCTGCGGACAAGACCGTCAAACTCTGGGATGTTGCCGCTGGAAAGGTTTTGTTCACTCTGAGCGGCCATACTGCTGCAGTTTATGGCGTCGCATTCTCACCGGATGGAAAGATGCTTGCCTCCGGATCGATGGACAAAACAGTCAAATTGTGGGATGTCTCTACCGGGAAACCCCTGGCATTTCCAAACGGGAATCTGGATTCCGGCGCAAGCCTCGCCTTTTCACCGGATGGCATGACGCTTGTTTCCGGAGCTTTTGATGGACCGATCCAATTGTGGGATATATCCACGGGCCAGCCAATGGCCACCTTTAAGGGGCATACCTCATGGGTGAAAGGCGTGGCTTTCTCTGGAGATGGGACATTGCTCGCCTCCGCATCACTGGATGGAACCACTCGCCTATGGGGTGTAGCGCCGTGATTCATCAATCGCCAAGCCGAAAGTACTAAATAAACAGATCAGGGGCTGCAACGCAAATACAGTTGCAGCCCCTGATGATTGTCATCAATAAGCCAGGCTTGGGTCTATTCCCCTGGAATAGGCAACTGGATCACAATTGTTGTCCCGTCGCCCACTTTACTCTCGGCCCAGATGCGGCCGCTATGCTTCTCCACAATTGATTTCGCAATGGCAAGGCCCAGGCCGGAACCATTTTCATTGCGCTGGCGCGATGGATCCGAACGGTAAAACCGATCAAAGATCCGCTCCAGTTCGTTTTCCGCAATCCCCGGCCCGCTATCCTGTACTTTGATCTCCAGGCTTTTCCCAACCACCTGGGCGGAGATCGTTATAGTACCGCCTGCCGGAATGTAGGAGATGGCATTGTCCACCAGGTTGCTCAAGACCTGCACCATCCGGCCTGCGTCGGCAGAGATCTCGGGCAGGTCAGGGGCGATCTGCAGATTGATGGCAATATTCTTCTGGGTGGCGCGCTGCTTATGGATGGCCTGCACTTTTTCCAAAAGTTTTGCCGGGGAAATGGGTTGGAATTCGATCGGGAGCTCACCAGCATCAGCCCGGGAAAGAGTACGCAAATCTTCGATTAGACTGTCAAGACGTTCGGCCTCATCACGCACGATTTCGAAGGTTTCGAGCGAAGGCGCCATCACGCCCTCATGGACTGCCTCGGCATGCCCCATGATGACGCTGATGGGCGTGCGTAATTCGTGGGCGATATCAGCGGTCATCTGCCGCCTTAATTCGATCGAGCGAGCCAGCGCCGCATTCATCCGGTTGAACGAAACTGCCAGTTCTCCCAATTCATCCCGGCTGCGAACGGGTACTTCCTGTTTTAACTGGCCTGCCGAAACTGCCCGGGTGGCTGCAGTCAATTCACGGATCGGACGTGTCAGGGTGCGCGATAGCAAAAAGGCCAGCAAGAGACCCACCGCGATGACCCCGATGGCGCTCAGCGTAAAGATCTGCTTGACGCGGTTCAGGAAGGCAGTTTCTGCCGGGTTTACGTTGATGCTGGGCTGCCTGGTCAGCATGGTTCCAACAGTTTTACCATTTACTTTGATAGCGTTCCCGTCTTTGATTTCTGTTAGCGGCAATACCTCCCCAACCTGGTCGCCGGGTCCTGCCAATACGACCCGGTTGGTATTATCCACCAGCGTAAAAAAGCGCTCGCTGCCGGCAGCCAACCTGGGCGGCGGGGCTTGTCTCGGGATCAGCGTGGCATTCTCAACGCCATTCCAGGTTCCGTTCTTGCTATAAAAATCAGCCAATCCGGTAATTATGCTGGTCCGGTTTTGATCGAATAGAAAACTTCTGAATTCCCTCTCAGTTACGTAGCGCGCAGAAACCACGATCAGGATGACGCTGAGCATGCTTAT
>JADGQB010000239.1 GCA_017882145.1 Anaerolineales bacterium | reverse complement strand
TGTTTTTGGGGAGTCATTAAGCTGTTAAAAGGGTTATCGTTCATCCCTGCCGCTCAAAGGACCCCAGCCGTCCGGCGCCTGATCGGAAACTGCATCGATTTTGTTTTACAACACGAAGTCTGTTTTAGCTCCCATAACAAGGACGAGTTCCTTCGGGCCGGCATGGGCGCACTGACCTTTCCCAATCTTTGGTGGGATGATTTCCTTGAAACGCTGTGGCTTTTGTCGAGAGAGAAAATCAATGATAAAAGAATGGCGCGTGCCCTGGACTTGCTGCGCTCCAGGCAAAAGGGGGATGGCACCTGGGAGCTCGAGCATCCGGTGCCCAACCTGATCGTCTCGGTGGGTCGCAAAGGCGGCGCGAATGCCTTCATCACCGAAAGGGCTGCGGAAGTGCTGGATTATTATGCTTGATTTTGCCTGCGGCATAAATCCATGACTTAAATCCTGAACGCCCCTCTCGCCAATACCATCCTGATGCTCGCCGCTTTCCTGTTCGGTCTGTACGAAATCGGCTGTGGATTCCATGCCTGGCGCAAACGCATCGCCAAACGCGACCATCCGGCAGAATGGAAAAAGTGGGAAGCCAGCCTGCACGGATCGTGAGCTGCGAATCGTACCCCCACCCGCCTGCCCCGGCGGGTTTGCTACAATGGATGACGCTACTTTAGAATACTCCTGCAATCATTTTTCCATGCTTCAATGATAGGATTGGAAAAGGGGGGACTCTATGAAAGAATTTTTCATAGGCTGCTAAATCAATCACTGGATTGATCGGTTTGTTTTCCACAATTGGCGGTTTCAGGCCATCGACTTGCGCTGGAACATCTCTTGAATTTTCGGGAAGATATTATATCCTTGTCATGAAAGAGGCTCTTAATGAGTGATGTATTCCTCTCGTACTCGCGTAAAGATACCGAATTCGTACGGGAAATCTTTGATGTGCTCAACGCACGCAAGCGTGAAGCCTGGATCGATTTGCATGCCATCGATTATTCGGCCAAATGGTGGGATGAAATCTGCAGCGGGATCGATGGGGCGGATAACTTTGTATTGTTTGTCAGCCCGAATTCGCTCGAATCCTGGTTCTGCCATCGCGAGATCCATTATGCGCTCGAACACAAGAAGCGCATCATCCCATTCCTGATCGCGCCGATCGATGAACAGGCTTTATTTCAAACCTGGCATAACCATCCGGATCTAAGTAAGAATGAACAGCTCACCCACGAGAATTGGAAAAGTATCCAGGCCATCCAATGGATTGATTTCACAGCCATCCGGGATGTCAACACGGCGGTCGATGCGCTCCTGAAGACGGTCGATACCGATCCGGAACGGGTTAAATACCATACGCGTTTGCTCCTGCGCCTGCGTGACTGGGAAAGCCGGGGTCGTGACCCAAGCGGGCTCTTGCGCGGCGATGAGCTGGCCCAATACGATCAGTGGCTGGCGGATTCGCGTCAGAAAGGAACTCCGCCTTATCCCACGGCTGAACAGGAAGCCTATATTCTCGAAAGTCACCGGGTTCAGGATGAGCTCGAGGCAAAAAGGCTCCAACGTGAGCGCCTGGTGCGCCGCTTCCGGGTCGCCTCGGTGGTCCTGGGCGGGTTCTTCATGCTGGCCATTGTTGCCACGATCGTGACCATCAACATCACCAACCGCGCCGTCAACTCGGCCAATGCCCAGGTGGCGGCCGGTAATACCAAGGTCTTCTCCGGGAATACCAAGGTCGCCTCCGGGAATACCCAGGTATTTGTCATCGGGCAGACCCTGACGCCCATTCCGCCTCAACTGACGTCCGTCAGGCAGACCGTCGTGGCTGGCAGCTTCATGATCGAATCGCTCAACCTTTCGGCGGAAGCCAATTCCATCCTGCGCACCGAGGGCGGCAATGCCGAAACTGCCGCGCTTTTGAGCATCCGGGTGCTGCGCAAGCTCTATCTGGACAGCGCGGATGCGGCGCTGGTGGACGCCTCCCACCGCCTGAAGGCAGTCCCCCAGGTGTTCACGTATCGAGGCAGAATCTCGAGCACGGCTTTTTCTCCGGATGGAAAGACATTTGTGGTCGGCATTTCCGATCAGGCAGATTCCGGTGACGTGGAATTACGAGACACGGCCACTGGAAGTGTGATCTGGAATATTAATATCAAGTCTTCCGGGATCTACGGGCTGGATTTTTCTCCGGATGGGAAACTGATCGTGGCGGCCGCCGGAGATACCACCGGAAATATTTTGGACGCGGCCAATGGAAATTTGCTGCAGGTGCTTGGACCGCAGCGCGATATTGTCGTGCGCGCCGTCTTTTCGCCTGACGCTAAGACTGTCCTGACATTGGGAGGCGGCTCCGACCGGACGGTCCATTTGTGGGATGTCGGGACGGGCAAGCAGATCTATTCCGTACCTGCCGGCATAGGCAACGATTCCCTTTTCTATCTTCCGGGTGGACAGAGCTTTTATGCGGATGGCAATGTCTATAATGCCTCGGATGGAAGCCCTGTCCAGGGATCGGGCGTACGCGGCGGAACCATGGCCATTTCGCCGGACGGCATGACTGCTGTGACCGGGATTAACCCAACGGCTAAACTCAACGATCTGAATACCGGGCAAGAGTTACGTTCCTTCTCCGGCCATACTGATTCGGTGATCAGCGCGGCATTTTCCGGGGATGGCAAATGGCTGGTGACGGGCAGCCGGGACAATACCGCCCGGGTGTGGGAGGTCGCCACCGGAAAACAGGTCCTGCTCCTTTCTGGAAATAAATCCCAGGTGGAGGCGGTCGCCTTTTCTCCGGATGGGACCCGGGTCCTGACCGGCAGTGACACGGCCCGCCTGTGGAACATCACCAATGACACCCGCCAGCTAAGCATGTCTGCACCGGCCGGCGTCACGGTCTCGGCCCTGGCCCCGGATGGAAAGTCGATCGCGGTTGGGGATGAAAACGGCAATGCCACCTATTGGGATTTGAATACCGGCAAGCTGCTGCGCACTTTTTCAAGCGGTAATGTGGATGCCAAAGCCATTGCGTTCTCACCCGACGGAAAACTGGTGGCAGTTCCGGCGTGTAAAAACATGGATTGCGCCTACGTGGAACTGTACGAGGCTTCCAGCGGGAAGCTTTTGCAAACATTCTCCAGCGACGGATCATCTCAACCATACATTGCGGCGATTTCCTTTTCATCCGACAGCAAAATGCTGTTGGTATCTTATTTCGACGAGACGACACGCTTATGGGACGTTGCCACCGGCCAGGTATTGCGCTTGTTTAAAGGGAATCATCCGGAAATGCACGGCTCGGCGGCCTTTTCTCCGGATGGCAACCTGGTGGCGCTCGATCTGGGCGAGACCTGGTGGGATATTTCCAAGGCTGCCCCTGTGAAGTTCCCGGATGGGATGCGCGGCAACAAAATCGTCTTCTCGGCGGATGGCAGCCTGGTTGCCATCATAGACTTTAACAATTCCGTTACAGTCTGGAAGGTGGCAACCCAACAAATTGTCAAAAGCTTTTCAGGTCATACCGATGGGGTAAAAAGCGTGGCGTTTTCTCCGGATAACAAGCTGCTCTTGACCGGCAGCGCCGATAAAACCGCGATGTTGTGGGAGATCGCCAGCGGGCGGCTGCTGCGGGTATTCACCGGTCACAGCGCTTCGGTTACAAGCGTCGCCTTCACACCCGACGGCCAAAAGATAGTCACCACCAGCGAGGACAAGACCATCCGGACCTGGATCACGGATTACAACGATCTGCTGGCGTATGCCTGCACGCTGGTGGGGGTGGACCTTACGCCCGAAGAACGCACGCACTACGGAGTTTCAGGTCAGGACCCGACCTGCCCGCAGTTTGGCGACGATGCGTCTCAACCCCTGCTGCCGACCACCACGCCCATGCCGACCTACACCCCCTTACCGACCTGGACGCGCATCGCCACACCGACTAAATGAAAAGCCACTCCCTGTGTGTGCGCTAAGCCTTTTTACAGGGAAAACCAGTTGATTACCGTTATGTGACAGTCACCTTAACCAAAGGTGACTGTCACTTTATTGAAAAAAAGACCCCAAACAGCGGGGATAGTTTTGGGCAATGCGCATTCGACCAGATACTGTTGCAGCCGGGGGAAGATTTGGCTATACTATAAATGGCAGATGATCCGCCTGGCGCGGCGCAGGCGGTCAAGGAGACCAGTATGCCAGATGAAAACCCGAGTGAAAACAAGCGGCGGGAAGCAGATATGGGAATCACTCCCGGAACGCGTCCCGGGCCGGGGTTCCTTGAGAACATGGCTGAGGTCGAGCCAGGCCTGTTTTTCAGGGTCACGCGCAAGCGCAGGCAGCAAAAGCGGGCCATCGAACGACTGCTTGAAGGGCATTATGGCATTGTGATCGTAACCGATGAAAACGCCAGCCGGATGTGGTCGCTGCACAGGCACTTCGAGGCCCTGGACGGTTGGGAAGTGAGGCTGCTCCTGCGCTCGGATCAGGGATTTAATGCACAGGTCGAGGCGCTGGCGAAAGACTTGCGTTCTTCCCCCCACCGGAAGAGGCTGGTCTTCTTCCAGCGTCTCTCCACGGAGGAGCTGTTCGAGCTTCCGCCTGGGACGCGCCTGCTGGAGAACGCGACCGGCCTGCTGTGCGCCTACCAGGGGGATATTCCGCTGCCGCGCCTGGCACTGCTTAAACTTGACCCGGCGCATTTGAATGAGATCCGGCAGACCGCCGACCGCGTGGCGCATGCGTCCGGGATGGAAGGCCGCCTGCCCGGTGACGTCTACCACATCGTCACGCTCGAAAGAGGCGATGACTACACGGCATCCTTCAGCACGGAATACACCAACCGGCTGTTGGCGGTCAGCGATGAGCAGCACAGGGGGCTGGCGCTGTATGAGCTGGAGCAGCACTGGCCGGTCCGACCCAGGCCATCCGAGGCCGGGCTCGAATTGACTGCCTTCTCCGGCGGGGTTAAGCTGATTGGATCCTCCGGCGGACATCAACTGATCGGATCTTCCGACGGATTCAACTTTACTGCCTCCTCTGGCGGGCATCAAGCGGATGGATTCTCCGGCGGGCCGCGCCGCACTGAGCCGCTGGAGACCGTCCCGGAAAACCTGCGCGGCGAATTCGATGCACAGGATGGGGTCGCACGCGACCCGGTCGACTGCAGCGTTTATGCCCCATCCGAAGCCCACCTGTCTGACAGTCTGATGGTACAGGTCTTTGTCCACCTGCCGGAGCACGCCAAACAGGCGGAAGAGCAGGCCGTGGAATTCGATGCTGAAAGCTCCCGGCGCGGGGTGGCTTCGCTGGGTACCGCGATCGTACGCGGTACAAAGTTGACGTTCGAACTGGCCATGAATAATGTCAGCGTGGATGAGCCTGTACAGGCATTGATCTGGAGGGGAGTCACCGACCACGTGACGTTTGGCATCCGCCTCCCGGATAAATTGCCGATGGTTTCGCTGGTGGGCAGGGTGCTGGTCTCCCAGGCCTCGATCCCCATCGGCCGGATCCTGTTCAAACTCCGGCTGCGACTGGCCGAGGAGCGGGCCGATAAACAACCGAAAAACTCAGGCCGGGCGACCCGCTACACGGAGGCGTTCATCTCGTATGCTTCTCAGGATCGTCCGGAAGTGCTGCGCCGGGTCCAGATGCTCTCTGCGGTGGGGATCCACTACTTCCAGGATGTGCTGGACTTGAACCCGGGGGATAAATGGGCCGAAGAGCTATTCCGGCGCATCGACGAAAGCAACGTCATGTTCCTGTTCTGGTCCTCAGCCGCCAGGACGTCCGAATGGGTGCAGAAGGAGTGGCGCTACGGGCTTGAAAAGAAGGGGCAGGATTACATCCGGCCGGTCATCATCGAGGGCCCGCCCATCCCCGAACCGCCCCAGGAGTTGAAGCACCTGCACTTTTCCGACCGGCTGCTGTATTTCATCAAGTAAAAAGCTTGATGGATAAGACGATCACGTTTAGCCCGTAGAAGGCGAATTCCGCCCCCACCGCCCTGCGCCCGTTCCGGGTGCAAGCGGGCACCTCCCCCATTTGCGCCCCGCGAAAAGATGCCGGCCGAAAATGGGGGAGGAATTTTAACGCGGTGTGTGTAAAATTTATTCTTTAAATAACATTTTGCAGGCACCTCCCCTCGTGAAGCATCCTGCCTGCACCACGAAGTTGCGGAAGGGCAAATTCTTTGCTTTCCGGCATTTGGGGCAGGAATCTGTAGCCAAT
>JADGQB010000238.1 GCA_017882145.1 Anaerolineales bacterium | reverse complement strand
AACTGCGCAGGAAGGATGGCGGTCACCAATAACCAAACTGCCAGTGGTCCAAAGGCAATGAGCATCCCCAACAGGATGGCGCTTGCCTGCTGGCGCACCACCGGCGAGCGGGCTGTAATGCGCCGATAAAGCAACATGCCGGCAAAAAAGAAGACCGATAGACCAGCCAGGATATATATGAAACGCCAATAGATAATGTAGGCGGTGGGATTATGCAAGTTGTAAATATTGAAGGCGGCCAGGATGAACAAAAGCAGGCCAAGCACATAACCGGAAAAGCGCAAATATGGGCGGAGGCGGACCCAACGGGCTTCCTGCGGGAAAACGAGCGCAAGATCAATCAGTGCCCCGCCGGCACTAGCCATGGACAAAGTCCATAATAGTGACAGCCAGTGGGTGGTGTACAGATCAAAGAGACCGGCGCAGGCGATGGCCACCGAAGTGGAAAGTACTGCAAAGGCACGACCAGCCGACTCTGTGCGACGCAGCCCGAAAATCCACAGGCTGATCCCCAGGAAAAGCAGGCCAACAATATAAGGGATTACGAAATAAACCGTCCTGGCCGAGGCGGGAAAAGATTGGAGTGTAACGGGGCGGGTTTCGGTCTGGCCATCTGCGAGGCGGCGGAGAACGACTGGCAAGGTCTGTCCGGGCCGGCTATCCGCCAGGGCGGCCTGAACCTGGGTCTCGTTCTGAACATCCACCCCGTTGACATTTACAAGTTGGTACTTGAGCCAGAGCGACTTATCCCGGAACAGGCTCCAGGTCTGCGGAGGAGCGTCCTGCCCAACGCCATTGAAAACCATGGTCTGCTCGACAAAAGCCCCCAGGAAGGGTGTTTGCACCCAGTGAATGGCCAGGAATGGGACCCCAATGAAGGCCAGCAGCGCGATACCCTGATACACGAGCACCAGAATCTGGAGCACCCGGTTGACAGTTTGGTTGGGGCGTTCGGATTGCAACATGACGAGGTCAGCTCGATTGGGGAGGCGCAGAATCTCCAATCATTTTACACTACATTACAACCGGGAAAAACAACTTTTCCATTACATTTATGCAAGCGGTAAAAGTCATATCCGGTGGAGAAATGCGCAGGAACAGTTCTCAGGTTTTATCCTGATCATTTTTTTCATCTTTATTTTGATCATTCAGCAATTTATCCACATCCACGTCATATTCGCCCCATTTGCTTCCGCTGGCGGTGGAAAAGATCATCTGGCTGGTTATTTCCGACTGAGCAGCCGCCTTCTGAACGTCTGCGCGGCGCTTCGTAGCGGCATCGGAGGGGTCGGAGCCGTCACCAGCTTGCACCGCCAAGATGCGGACTTCCTTCAGATCACCCATCCTGTAAGGAACAACCTCACCGGCATGGTGGCCCAACAGAGTACGACCGAGAGGTGTGTTCTCATCGAGCAGGCCGCTTTTGAAATCGGCTTGCTCGGTGGTAACCAGCATGAACTCGCCGCGTTCAGATTGACCCGAGGTATCCACCAATTCCACGAGCACACGGCTGTTCAGGTAGATCTTTTGGGAGGAACTTTGTGTGTCCATAGGCTTATCATACCAAGAAATAAGGTTGAATTGAGGCATCCGCCCACAAGCGCGGCCTATTCTGAATACATCAGAGTGTAATAAGCAGTAGATCCGAAATCGGAGATTTCGGACTCCGGATAAACAACTTTATATGAGAGCCTGATAAGCCAATTGGGCGAAATCCTCAACGATCGGGATGGTGAAGCAAGGCATATACTGCAGCATAAGCAGGCAGTTCAACTGCTCGGCCGGGTCGATCCACCATTCGGTGTTGGCGGCGCCACCCCAGCCAAACCTGCCCGGTGATCCGGGGCGGTGGGACAGACCCGGATGGAGCAATACCGCCCCGCCCAGGCCGAAACCGTTGGCAAGCTCACCCATGGGATGAACCCCCTCGGGTAGATGGTTTTGAAGCATCCACTCGACCGTCTTGCGGCCCAGCAGGCGGACCCCGTCCAGCTCACCGCCATTGAGCAGCATCTGACCGAAGCGGAAGTAATCCCCGGCTGTGGAGACCAACCCGCCGCCGCCAAAGGGCTTGCGGGTGGGCTGGGTTATCACATCGCCGAAGGGTTGGATAACTTCCAAGCCACCTCCAGCGGCCGGTCCGTAGATAACTGCCAGGCGAGGTGCCTTTTCGGGCGGCACCCAGAAGGCTGTGTCGACCATGCCGAGCGGAGAGAAGATGTGTTCCTGTAGAAAGTCCTCGAAAAGCTGCCCGGAGGCCAACTGGATGATGTAGCCCAACAAGTCGATGGAAAAACTGTAACGGAAATCCGTGCCGGGCTGGAAGGCCAACGGTAGTCGGGCGTGGGCGAAAGCCTGCATCCATTTCTCCAGCACCGGTTCAACTTCATTGTCCAAATACCGGAGAGTCTCACGATAAAGCTTATCCAAGGCGGAATGGTCATCGGAGCCATAACTGAGGCCGCCAGAGTGGGTCAGCAGATCGTGGACAGTGACTTCACGACGAGCCGGAACCAGGTCATAGCTGCCGTCCGGATGGGCAACCATTACCCGGGCATCCTTGAATTCGGCGAGGTAGCGTGAGACCGGGTCCGCCAGGCGCAGCTTGCCCTGCTCGCACAGCATCAGCGCGGCTGAGCTGGTGACCGGTTTGCTCATCGAATAGATCCGGAAGATGCTATCGGTTGTCATCGGGCGCTGGTTGGCGAGTTCCTGGCAGCCAAAAGCCTGCAGGTGCGCCACCTGTCCCTGGCGGGCGATGAGTGTAACGATCCCGGCAAATGTGCCGCGATCGATGTAACCCTGCATGACGGGTTTCAAGCGCTCGAGCCGGGCAGAAGATAATCCGACACTCTCTGGTTCGAATGTTTGCATGGTACCCTCCGTTTGATTAAGTAAGTATACAACATTGAGGAATTTTTGATTATAGATTGACGATTGGGTCAAGTTGGTCCCCAAAAAGAGGCCGATCAGGATTGTAAGAGATGACACGCTCTTCGCCACTCCGTGGTGCCCCGCAAAATGCGCCCTGACAATAACAGTCAGGACAGGCGGGACAGGCAGCAGGCTCGTTCCTGAGGAACGAAGGAGGAACGAGTGAGAGGATTGAAGAACGCATAAGATTAAACACGAAGAGCACCAAGGTAAGCGAAAAAGAAAGTAATGAGTTATTTTAGAACAATTGTTCGTGTTGGTCAAGGGTTGTATAAAAGAAAATTGAAATGACAGCTCTTTACACCTAGCAATACTAGGTATACAATGCAGGGTATGATTGGCGAGGCGCTGAAGGGACACCTGGACCTGCTATTGCTGGCCGTGCTGGAAAAAGGGCCGGCACATGGTTATGTAATCATCGACATGCTGCGAGAGCGCAGCGGAGGCACTTTTGACCTGCCGGAAGGGACGATCTACCCTGCCCTGCACCGAATGGAGGAAAACGGTTTGCTGAGCAGTCATTGGACCGAAAATGGAGGCCGCCGGAGGCGGATCTATCAGTTGACTTCCGAAGGCCGGCTGGCATTGGCGAGGCAACACGAGGAGTGGAGCCGGTTTGCCCAGGCGGTTAATTCAACGGTTGGCATTTAATAATGAATAAAAATCACATCGACAGCTATCTGCGTTCATTGGAACGGGAATTACGACTACGCGGTCTCTCTCAAAATGAGATCCTGGCAGAAGTGGAAAGTCATTTACTGGATGCACGCGACCGGGGAATTCAAAAAGGACTGGACCCGCAGGCAGCCCAGCAGCAAGCCCTGGAAAGGTTTGGCTCTGCCCGGTTGGTGGCAGGTCGATTTGAATTCGAGAGGAACAGTATGAAGCAAAAACTTTTATTGATTGCGGCGGTTGTTTTCGGCCTGGTAATCGCATTTATCGATACCCGAGCTACCTGGGACGATACGGGGATTACCGTGATGGCCCTGCTGATCGTGAGCGGAGTGGTGGGTTTGCTGGCAGAAAAGAGGCCGTGGCTTTTTGCATTGGCGGTTGGGCTCTGGCTGCCGCTGTGGTATATCCTCACAACTCATGACCTGAAGATGCTGATCGTGCTGGCCTTCCCGTTGGTCGGGGTTTACACAGGCTGGGCGTTGAGGTCCGGTATAAGAAAATTGCGCCGGGCAGGGTGAAGAACAACAAGGGGAGGTATTGCTCGAGGCTGACGGGCAGACACACAGGTCCGCCCCTACAATTTTCTCATTCCTGCCTATTGACAAATTGACTGTAAGGCGTATAATCTCGCCCAATATAACAAGAAAGACGTTGAAGAGGACGAGTAAGCCTCGTACGGCGGTCAGAGAACAGGATGGTAGCGGTGGAAGTCCTGTCCGCACGATGGAGCCGAATGGACCTCGGAGTTGCAGAGCGAATCCAGTAGCTCGCGCCGGGATACTCCCGTTACAGGGTTAGGGTATAACTCTTCGTTGATATTGAAAGAGCGTACCTGAAACGAGTGAGGCTGGCTTTAATCCCTGCGCACCACGCAGGGATTTTAAATTAAAAACAGCGGCCTAATTCGGGTGGCACCACGGACTACGCGTTCGTCCCGTTTGCGGATGAACGCGTGTTTTTATTTAAGCTTTCCCCTTACCTCCCTCACCCCGGCGCTCTGCCTTAACGGGCACAAGCTCCTGAGGAGGGGGGAGCAAGAGGAGAAAGAAGGAGCGATAAGATGAAGAGAATATCGACCAACAAAAAGAGTTTATTGAACCGTATTAAGCGAGACAGCGGATACCCGGCTGAACGCGTGGAAGCTGCCGATATGCAGGAACATTTCAGCGGTACGGTCCCACAGCGGGACGAACGCCCGGCCGCGGATGTACTGGCGGAAGCTGAAGCCAAATCAGCCGTGCTGGTCTTCATCCCGTAATCCTTCGAACAATCTTTTTAGAAATGGAAATTGGCATGGTTAAGAAACGCGTCCTCACCGGTCACCGCCCCACCGGGCCGCGCCATATCGGCCACCTGGTGGGAACCCTGGAAAACTGGGCGAAGATACAGAATACGCATGAATGTTTTTTCCTGGTAGCCGACCTGCATGTGCTGACCACCGACTATGCCCACCCGCAAAGCATCCAGGAAAACATCCTCAATATGCTGGCCGACTGGCTGGCAGCCGGAATCGACCCACAACGGGCCAGCCTGGTCCTGCAATCGGCCATCCCGGAGCACGCACAACTGGCGCTGCTGCTGGGCATGCTGGCGACAGTTGCCCGCCTGGAACGCGTCCCGACCTATAAGGAACAGGTTCAGGAACTTGGCCTGCAACCTTCGCTGGGCTTATTGAGCTACCCGGTCCTGCAGGCAGCCGACATCCTGGTCTACAGGGCGGAGACTGTCCCGGTGGGTGAGGACCAGTTGCCGCACATCGAGCTGGCGCGTGAGCTGGCACGTCGATTCAACCAGACTTATGGAGAGATCTTCCCTGAACCGGAAGCCCTGCTTTCCAAATCCGCCCGCCTGCCCGGGATCGACAACCGGAGCATGCATACTTCTTATGGAAACGCCATCTATTTACGGGATACACCAGAAGAAACCACACGCAAGGTGATGAGCATGTATACCGACCCAACCAGGATCCATCCCAATGATCCCGGTCACGTGGAAGGCAACCCGGTTTTCGCTTACCACGAAATATTCAATCCGAACCGGGAGGAAGTGGAAGAATTCAAGCTGCGTTACCGGGCCGGCAAAGTAGGAGATGTGGAAGTCAAACAGAGGCTGGCAGAAGTGCTCAATGCCAGGTTGGCTCCATTGCGCGAGCGCCGGTCCGCTTTCATCGCACAGCCAAAAATGTTGATGGAAATCCTGGAGGACGGTACACAGCATGCGCGAGTCATCGCGGCCGGGACATTGGCTGAGGTACAAGCCCGGATGGGCTTGCTGCGCCAGCGTCCGTTCAAAACCAATTCAATTTCCGGTCCGAAAAATTGAGGAATTGCCATGTACTATTTTCTCTTTCATCCCCCCTGAAGGACACTACTGGCCAAGGTGTAAAAAGCCCTCACCACAAAGGTCACAAAGGTGCACAGAGGAAAGCAAAAGAAGTATTTTCTTCAAGTGCGTCCGTGGCCAACGTTTTGAAAAAAATCAACCCTGTATTTACAAATTACTACGAAAAGCAAACCCAAAGGAGATTTACCATGTCTGACCAAACCCGTTTTATGCTGAACGAAAGCGACCTGCCAAAATTTTGGTACAACATCAATGCCGACAGCCCAGTCCCGCCGGCGCCCGTGCT
>JADGQB010000049.1 GCA_017882145.1 Anaerolineales bacterium | reverse complement strand
GCAGATACCTGCTGAGATTCCCATTCCGGAATTTAAGTTGCCTGAGGCTGTCAGTCTCCCCGGCGGGGCGCTTATGCTGGGGATGGCGGAAGATGGCTTGCCTGTCATGCTCGACCTTTATGACCCTGCTCCGGGCCCCCTGCTGGTTGCAGGCGATGGGGGCAGTGGCAAGACCCTCTTCCTCCAGTCGCTGGCACGCGCTTCAGATCTTCAGGATCCCGGCGATATCCAATTCGGTGTGCTGACTCCCTTCCCCGAGGAATGGTCTGCCCTGGAGACCCGCTCCCATTGCCTGGGTGTCTGGCCGGCCTATCACCCATCTGCCCAAAGTTTTCTGGCACAACTGGTCAATTGGGCGGAGGCCCTTCGCGATACACGCCAGGCGGTTCTGGTGCTTTTCGATGGTTTCGACCTGCTGACCGGCAGCGACTTTCAATCCCAGCATGATTTACGCTGGCTTCTAATGTATGGTCCTGAACGTCACATTTGGCCGGTTGTCACCATCAACCCGGCCCGCCTGACCCATCTGCGGCCCTGGCTGGAATACTTCCACACCCGCGTCTTCGGTCAGGTAAAAAATATCCATAATACCCGTTTACTGGTGGATGATTCGGAGCTCAGTCTGGCTGACTTGCTTCCGGGAGCCCAATTCGGCCTTTTCCGCCCTGACAGTTGGATAAAGTTCTGGCTTCCACCTCTTGATTAAAGGAGTTTACTATGAACGTTGGAATGCTCTGGTTTGACAATGATCCTCGCATCGCGTTGACGGTCAAAGTCGCTCGCGCTGCAGACTATTATCGCAAGAAATACGGTCTCGCCCCGGACCTTTGCCTGGTTCATCCATCCATGCTGGCCGAACCTCGCCCGGACTTGATCGAAGGCCCTTCCGGCAGGGTTGCTGTCCGTCCGAATCGTATCATCCAGCCCGGCCACCTTTGGATCGGCAAGGAAGAAAAGAATTGATTCCTGGCAAATCACAACCACGAAGTAACGACTTCAGTCGTTTAGTCGTCTATATGTAGTAACATCTTATGTCTTTCGAAAGCCTTACCACTCAAGAGTTTGGTTTGACTGCCCGAATCAAAAGTCTCCACGCCTTAACCGTGGAGACTTTACTTTTGCATGCCTTTATTGTTTGTCTTCCTTTGTGCGCCGCTTGCCCCCAGCTATGGGGGTGCTGTCCTTGGTGGTTAATCCCTTGACCGGTTCTTACTCGCTCGATGCAACCACCACGGCAATGCCATTTTCCCGGCTGTGACTCAGGCTGACCGCCCAGACCGCCAAACCCAGTTCTTTGGCAATTTTCTCCGCAGCCCCGTGCAGGACGAGATAGGGTTCTCCGCTCCATTTGTGCAGAGTCTCGACCTCGCGCCAGGATATTGGGCCGATCCCGGTACCCAGCGCCTTGGAAGCTGCTTCCTTGGCGGCAAAGCGGACTGCCAGTGCTTCTGCCCTTCCGCGGCATTCAAAGATCTCCATTTCGGTAAATATCCGCTTCAGGAAGCGCTCGCCGTGACGGTCAAGTGCAGCTCTTATCCGGGCGATTTCGATGATGTCAATACCAGTTTTCAGGACCATGTCTTTGTAGTGACGACTTCAGTCGTTATCCATTACGGACCCGCCACTGCGATCGCCAGCCTTTCCGGATCCAGGTACTTGCGGACTGCCGATAGTATTTGTTCGGGAGTCACGGCCCGCACCAGGTCCGGATAGCGGCGGTAATAATCCATGCCGAGGTCGTAGCGTTCAATATTCAACAGTGCGTTGGCAACTCCGCTGTTGGATTCGAGCGAGAGCGGCAGCCGCCCGATGAAATTGGACTGGCTGTCAGCCAATTCCTCAGCCGTGATGCCCTTCTCAACAAACAGCCCAATCTCCCGGCAGATCAGATCGCGTGCCTTTTGAATATTGGCCGGGTTTACTCCCGCACTGACGCTCCAGGAGCCAGGCCCAATGCCTGCATTCAGAGTTGATGAGGCATAATAAGCCAGGCCGGATTTCTCGCGCACAACATCCCCGATGCGTCCGCCGAGTCCAAACTGGCCAAGTGCGGAGTTTCCCAGGGTATCCGCAATATAATCGGGGTCCTTGCGGTACGGTCCGGAGGCGCCGATGACAAGATCGGCCTGGGATTTGCCTGGGATTTTCACCTTACGGGTGACGGTCTTCTTGATCGGTTTAACCGGCGGCAGGGCCGGCGTTTCCAATTGTTCTGGGTTTGACCAATCACCGAGCACCTTCGCCACCGCTTCAACGGCGTTTTTTGGATCGACCGCTCCGACCAGGGCAATCACCATCCCGCGCGGTCCGTAGCAGCGCCGGTGGAAATTCGCCAGGTCATCCCGCTGGATGGCTCGGATCGTCTCGGGCCAGCCATCCTCCGGGCGGGCATACGGATGACCTTCGAAGACGATCTGGTCAAAAGTGATCGAGGCCATGTCGGCAGTATCTTCGGCGCGCTGGGCCAGGCTGGTCATGAATTGGGCACGCAAGCGTTCAATCTCTTCAGGTGGGAAGATTGGATGCCGCAGTGTATCAGCCAGCAATGTCAGGATAAGCGGCAAATCTTCGCTTAGAGAACGCCCGGAGAATCCTGTATTATGGGCGCCTGCGCCGTAAGAAAGGTTGGCGCCGGCCGATTCCAGCTCATCGAAGATTTTCTGGAAGGGACGCGTTTCAGTCCCACGCATCAAGCCGAGCGCCGTGAAGTCGGCCACGCCGAGCTTCTCATCCGAATCGAAAAGGCTTCCGCTGGAAAGATGCCCCCCGATCACCACCGATGGGCTGTTGAAATTGGCGCGTACCATCACGGTGATACCATTTGGGAGGCTGACCCGCGTAATGTCGTCGGGGCCGGGTAATGACTGTTGGCGCTTGTTCATGCTTTCACCTCCGCCCCTTTTGGTAGGTAGGTTCCAACGACACGATTTTGCTTTCGTAGATATTTCTGCGCAGCTTTTTGTACATCGGCAGGTGTAACTTTCGATAATTTATCCAGGTAGGTTATGAACCAATCATAGCTTGAGAACATCTCGGCATGACCCAACCAGGAAGCCTGGCTTGTAATGTTCTCGCTGTGATATGCGAATAATGCCCGGGCTTGTTTGATGGCCCGGCTGACCTCCTCGATTGTCACAATTTCGTCCTGGATGCGTTTCATCTCGTCATCCAATGCTTTCAGGACTTCCTCGGGTTTGCGTTTGGGATGGACAGTGATGGTAACACTATAAAGGTAAGGGTCGAGCGTTGTATTTGTGTTGCCGTTAACCCCAACCGCCAATTCTTTTTCAACCAGCGCACGGTACAGGCGGGAGGTTTTATTGGAAAGACCCCCACCGCCAAAGACGCTGAGACCGCTTGGCCCGGCCAGCAGGCTGTCCATCACGGTTAATGGGAAGAAATCGGGATCATCCCCCGCCGGAGCGTGATAAGAGATCTCCAGATAGGTTGTTTCGCCTGGGCCTTCGATGGTCAGTTGGTGCTCTCCACTGGCCTCCGGTTCCGGACGGGCAAGACGCGGCGGGATTGGACCAGCAGGGATCGGCTCAAAAAGCTCACGGATGCGTGCCAACATCTCATCCGTCTTGAAATCGCCAGCGATCCCAAGAACTGCATTGTTTGGCACATAGTAAGTGCGGTAGTGCTGGTAGAGCTCATCCCGGCTCATGGACTTCAGATCGACCAGGTCGCCGATTACCTCGTGGTGGTAAGGGTGGACTCGAAAGGCGGCTTGCTGGACGGCTTCGCTCAGCTTGAACAGCGGCTCGTTCTCGTTCCCTTCCCGTTCGGAAATGACCACGGTCCGTTCGGAAGCAACTTCCTTCTCATCGAACAGGCTGTTGGTCATCCGGTCGGCCTCCAGCCTCAAACCGAGATCGATTTTTTCGGCAGGCATGGTTTCCAGGTAGGCAGTCCAGTCCATAAAGGTAAAGGCGTTCCACATCCCTCCATCCCGCGAGATATCCCGGTCCAGGCTGCTGGCTGGGAACTGCGGCGTACCCTTGAATTGCATGTGCTCGACCCAGTGGCTGATACCGGTACGACCGGAAGCCTCATCCCGTGAGCCGACCCGGTACCACACCCACGAACTGATCAAGGGGGCCGTGTGGATTTCTTTTAGCAGGATTTTCAAGCCGTTTGACAGTTTATATTCTTTATGGTTTTTTTTCATGGGACACCTGGAGTGGGTATATCATGCTCTGCACAGATGTAAGTGCCTTCGGGGTACTGTGCATTCTTGTTAAGTGCACAGTAGAGTGGGCGCAGGGTGGTCTGTAAACCGGTAAACGGCTGGTGCAGATCGGTCTGACTGAGTGGAATGTTTACCGGCACCTTTATGCTGATAGGGATCGAGGTCTGAACCGGGATATCCATTTTCAATGCAATTGGCAGGCTGGTGCCGGCTGGAAGCGTCACATTTGCCTGGGCGTTAATGTTGAGAACACCGGTGTTGATGACCACGTGCGCACCTGGAATGCTGACATCGCTGGTCAAAACAACCTGTGTATTTTGCGAAACCGGCAGGTTGAAGTTCAGCGGGATTTGTGCATCCACATTGATGATGGTGGTGATACTTGCCTGATCCATTTGTACGAAGTTGCCGTAAAGCCCGCCCAGCATGTTATTGGCAAGTGCGTTCACAGAATTCACGGTTGTTTTCAGGTTCTTGATCTGCAAGGCCATCACTATCAGTACACACAATAAAATAACGTTGATGATCAGGGATATGGTGCCGGTTACATCCCAATAGGCGCGATGGATTCGTTCCCGGTTGGGGCGGAAACGGTAATGCCATGGGATCTTTACGGACGGATCGTTTTTTGACGCTGACTCAAATGCATGCAATCTACGCCCGGGATTAACTTCTGTGGAGGTAGGTAGCTGTCTTCCCAGGATCGAATTCCGCACAGGCTGCCCTGGTTGGCCTTTTGCTTGAGCCGTTGTTTTCGGGAGCGTAGTCTGTGGGCGATCGATCAATGCGGCTGCCGCAGCCTGTTCCGGGTTTTCAGCCGCGCTGCTTGACTCGAGTTTTCCTTCGGGCGTCAAATCGGGTTTCTTGTTAGTATCACCCGGGCTATTGTGGGTCGGAATCCCCTGGTAGACGACCACCTTGGGTTTCCGTTTCGATGGTTCGCCGGCATTAGGCAGTGCTTCTGGTTTTGGGTTAGGCTCATGCTGTTCTTCGGGTTGAGTGGGGAGCTTCATAGCCTGCCTCCTGGATGGGATGATTAACTATAGCATAGAGTGCGAAAGAAGGGGCAAAATTAGATGAAAAATTATTGAGAACTTTCGCCTTGCCCGTCGCCTGACCAACGGCTATAATTCAAGCCGCATAAACCTTAGAGGAGGATCTGGATGGAAGACCCGAAGTACATGGTAGCAGTTGTCGGGGCCGGACCTGCGGGCCTGTTCGCAGCACGAAAATTGGTCGAAGGCGGGGCACGTGTGGTGTTGTTCAACCGCGACGTCAAACCCGGCGGCCTGGCCGAGTATGGCATATACCCGGATAAGATGAAAATGAAACAAGGCTTGCGCACACAGTTCAAATTAATCCTGGACTTGTCCGGGATAGACTATTATGGGAACGTGACCGTCTGTAGCGGTGGAAATATTGTGCTGGAGGACTTGCTCGAATCCGGTTTTCAAGCAGTTCTGATCACTACCGGTGCCCAGGGAACCAAGTGGCTGCGTCTGCCCGGCGAGAACCTGCCTGGCGTTTATCATGCCAAGAATATTGTCTTCCACTACAACCACCTGCCGCCCTTCACTGAGAAGAAATATTTGCTCGGCAAACGCGTTGCAGTGGTGGGTGCCGGGAACGTTATGATGGATGTTGCCCATTACCTGATCCGCGATCAGAAAGTCGATGAAATGATTGCTGTTGTGCGGCGCGGACCGGCGGATGTGAAATTCACCAAGAAAGAGATGGAAACCGTGGCTCGCAACCTGGACCTGGAGGCCTTTGAAGCCGAGTTCGCCCGCGTGGCTCCCATCATGCAGGCTGCCGGTCAGGATCCGGTAGCCTCCAAGGCTGTTTTTCTTGACGCCTTGCCCAAAGCGCTCGAGCCGGTTTCACAGACTCGCTTCCGCTTTGAGTTCCTGGCTTCGCCAGTGCGTGTGTTGGGCGATTGGATGAATGGGGTAAATGCATTGAAGGTGGAAGAGAATACCCTGGTATGTGTGGATGGTAATGTAAAAGCACGCGGCACGGGTAACACACGTCAGATTGATGCCGATACGGTCATCTTCGCCATCGGAGACACAGTCGACAAGGATTTCTGCGTGCCGATTTTTAACGATGCTTATATTTCTGCTCCCCAGCCGCGTTACCCGGTGGAAGGCGTTTCATACGAAGCCTTCAACCCCGATAACAACCAGCCTTTCGAGCGCGTCTTTCTGGCAGGCTGGGCGCGTCAGCCCAGCACCGGGTTGGTCGGTGTGGCGCGCCGGGATGGCGAAAAAGCGGCTGACGCGGTCCTCCAGTTCCTCCGGACCCAGGGCCCGATGCGTGATCTGGATAACGTGGTGGAAAAGTTCGAGCAGCGTCTGGTGGAGACCCATGAGCGCGTTGTGGATAAAGTCCATCTGGCGAAACTGGTTTGTGTTGAAACCGCCGAGGCTCAGAAACTAGGCTTGCTGGATTTCAAGTTTGGTACAAACGATGAGATGTTTACTGCAATGGGGTACTGAGACTGAGAATTGGCTCCCCGTTGGGGAGTCTCCTGATAAGGGCAGGCAGCCATTGTCTGCCCTTATCAGTTTAATGATAACAACCGCTTCGCCAGTTGGCGAGCCCGCCTTGGAGCATCCCCCACATGGGAACGTGCGTCCATCAAGACGCGTATCTCCTGTTCCGGCAGGTATTCCGTAAACTCCCCATCCTGACACATCAAAGAAACCAAAGGGTTCTCTTCCCCCCGCTTGATTGCATCCCAGGCTTGCATGGCGTTCGTACGAATGCGCTCGTGCATCTCCTGGCGGTCAGCCCCGGATTTGACCAGTGCCATCAGTACGCGCTCGGTTGCCGCGAATGGCCCGTAGATGGACATATTGCGGGTGATGGCGGTTTCATCCACGCTCAACTTTGAGAGGATGACATTGGCGGTTCGCAGCAGCTCATCCGTGGCGAGGAAGGCTTCCGGCAGCAGGATGCGGCGGTTGGCTGAATCGTCAAGTGTCCTTTCGAGCAGGCTGTGGGCGGAGTTGTCCCAGGCCAGGCGCGGCAGGCCGGCAAGATAACGCGCCAGCGAGTTGATTTTCTCGGCCCGGATCGGATTGCGCTTGAATGGCATGGCTGACGATCCGACTTGTTTTTCCCCAAACGGCTCTGACAGTTCGCCGATTGACGGTGATTGCAGCAGGCGCAGGTCAAAGGCGAATTTATAGAGCGAGGCTCCCAGCCCGGCCAAGACCGAAACAAGGTTGTATTCCTGTTTGCGCGGGTAGATCTGTGACGCTACCGCATAGAAAGGCAGGTCCAGTTTTTCGGAGAGTTTCTGTTCAAACGTGGAAAGGTTTTCCACCCCTAGAAGCTCGGCGTAAGCCGCGCTTGTTCCAACTGCGCCTTTGAATCCTTTTCCCTTGATCGCTGCCCGTTGGATGCGGAGCGCTTCATAGTCTTCCAGCAAATCCTGCCCGTAGAGCGCCAGCCGGTACCCCAGCGTGGAAGGTTCGGCGGGCTGGAGATGGGTGAATGCCATCAGTGGCGTATCGGCCCATTTCTCGATATGTAAACCAAGGGTCCGCAGGAGAGACACTATTGAATGCAGGACCAGATCGAGACTATGGCGCAATCGTAAAGCGTCTGCATTATCCTCGATATCCATCGAAGTCGCCCCGAGGTGGATGATCCCGCCGCCAGTTGGACATTGGCTTGCGAAAACGCGTACTTCCGCCATCAGGTCGTGCTGGATCTCGGCTTCGATTTCGAGTGCTCGGGGCAAATTGATCTCGCTCATATGGACACGCAAGTCGGCGGTTTGCTCGATTGTAACGAGACCATATTCTGCCTGGACTTCTGCCAGAGCAACCCATAATTGCCGCCATAATATTCTCTTATTATGTTCGCTCCATAGCCGCCGCATGGCAGGCGTGCCGTAACGCCAGGTGAAAGGGGACAGGTACGTTTCAAAATCCATCATAAGACTTCCTTTATCCTACCCAGCCCCAGATTGCGAACTGGGCCGAAAGGAATAATAATCCCAACACAGACAGGTAGAGTATCAGCCGGTTGATCCACGCTTTACTGCCCCAGACTGCCAGGAGCAGAAAGACCGGGAAGATTTCCAAAACGTAACGTGCCATGCTTACCAATGGCTGAGGATTGCCAAATCGGGAAACAAAAAGCAGCATCAGAGTTACAGAATACACTCCGTAAAGGCGCGGCAACTTTTTCCACACGTAGATGGTTAGGATAATGAAGAAGACTGTAAAGAACAGTTCGAGAACGTTTTCCTCGACCAGCTGCCCATGCAGGATACGAGTGGCAGATTCGATCATGTTAAGGCCAGGGAAGGTCAGTCTGCCCCCGCGTGTGGTGCTTGCCGCCAGGATGGTCAGGGGGGACTGGTGAAGTCCAAACCAGACATAGACTGGAAAAATAAGGCTGCCCAGGCCGGTGATCAAGGGCGCAAACCAGGCGCGCCATTCTCCGTTATTTCGCCAGGCTTGCCAGGCAGCAAATACGAGTGGCACAACCAGGAACGGACCGGTAATCCGTGTCATGGCAGCCAGCGCACCCCACAGGCCAGCGGAAACCCAGTGATGCCTGCGCACACTATATAGTGATAGCATGGCTCCGGCCAGGAAGAGTGACTCGCTGTAGGCTGCGGATAGAAAGAAGGCGGTTGGAAAAATAGCCAGGTAAAGAGCTGACCGGAAAGCCCCGCCCTCATCCTCCAATTCGTACCGGCCGATAAGATAGATTGCCACAAGACAGGTCAGGAAAGAAAAGCCAGCAACGAACAAGCCGGAGGCGAGTGTGTCCCCGCCAAAAAGGAAAGCCGTCCTGCCCATCAGTAAGGGAAAAAGGGGCGGAGTGAAAAGAGCGGTATCGAAGGCCGCATACCCACGCTCCGCAATGGCCTGGTATTGTGGAGTATCCCAGCGTTGCCACACCTCCAACCAGGAGTTGGTTTCAACCGGGATGCCCTTATACAATTTGGAAGTTATGCTGGCCGGATCATTTGGAAATACCTGCCGCACTCCCCACATCCAGACTCCCAGCAGGATGCGGGTGATCAGAAAAATGAGCAGGATTTTAGCGTATGGTTTCCAATTTAGTTTCATTAACGTGCCGTAAACCACTCCCTGACAAGATCAATCTTCCCATGATCAGCATAAGGTAATCCAGGAAGGATTGGAAATTTAAAACGCTGGAAAATTTTCCTTCTCATTAGTCATTCCATCCTCACTACAATGCCAAGGGAAACTGAGGATCAATTTGGCAAGCAGGTCAAATGAAATCCTTTGCATTGATTATACGTTGATTCATTACGCACAGGCTTTAGCTCAATAAACTGAAGTCCGAAAATGCATGCAAACCCGGTTGCAATTCACTCATATCAAGGCAAACCGATTGGCTGATAATTCATTACAATATCGTAATAATAAAGAAACTTTAATGCCCCAAAAGCGTTATGTATATAGAAACATAAAGTGTCTTATTAGGATCCATGGTTTGAGAAAAGGGAGGCCCCTATGATTGTTTTTGCTGCCATTGTTGTTTTTATTATTGCTGCCATTGCCTGTGCAGGTCTGGTCTGCGCCCAATTCGACGCTGATGACCTGCGCAAAATGGGTATCCGGTTGTAAATAAATCTGAATAAAAAGATTGGGCCTGGCCGGCAGACTTGCCGCGCCAGGCCTTATTTATTTAAGGTGGAAGCAGCCGACTCTTTAGCCGCCCCCGCCTCTTTCGCCGGGATTATTGCTATCGTGACATTTCAAACATGTGGCGGTCATTAAGTTGGCGGTATGACAGTCGGCACAGGTGGCACGGTGGTGTTGGAGGCAGTTGCGTTCCCCACAGTTGGGATGCGGCCCAGTGTAGAGGGCGGGGATCCAGGCGTTGGTGTTGTGGCACTGGTCACATGCGCTACCAGCGAACAATCCGGCGTGGTACGCGGGATCAGCATGACAGCCGGCGCAAGCCGTTGGAGTACCTTTGAACACGTTATTGATGTGGCAACTGGTGCAAGCCACGCCAGCATGCTTGCCGGCTAGCTTGAAGCTGGACAGGTTGTGATCGAAGGTGGCGGGAGTCCATCCGGCGGCGGTATGGCAGGCGCCGCAATCCGTACCGAATTGGCCATTGTGGGGATCATTCTTCTGGTGGCAGGCGGCGCAATCCTGGCGGGTCGCCTTGAGGTCGGCAATCGTCCGTGCGCCGGTGTGACATCCGCCACAATCCACCCCAGTGTGTTTTCCGGTCAGGTGGAAGACGGCGGTGCTGTGGTCAAATTTATGGCCATAAGTGTCAATGCCATCATGACAGCCCAAGCAGTTGTCCGCGTAGACCTGGAGGTGGGATTGCATAAAATTAGCGTTGATCTGCTGGTGACAGGTAGTGCAGACGGTTTGGTCAAACTTGCCGTAGCCATTTACATGACAGGTGTTACAAGCAAAAGGGGTGCCATCCGTTTGGTGTGGGTGGGCAGTCAGCGCATACCCAAAAGAATCATGCGAGATATTTATTTTAGACATGTCGGTCAGGGTAATTGTCGGCCCTCGGTGATCAGGGTGACATGTCCGGCAAGTCAAACTTGGATTGTACTTTAACAAACTTCCGTGCAGGGTGGATATATCCTTCTGCTGGACAGCGACATCCGTATGGCAGACGACACACTTATCAGCCATGCTGGCGGTTTGCCAGAAAGCGACATGGCAAGCGGAGCAGTTGCCGCCCAGGCCGGCGTGCGACGTCACTCCACCCAGCATCGCACCTGCCTTGGAATTCAATGCGCCTGGGCTGAAAAGTACATCGCCGCGCGTCAAGCCTACCACCACTACAACTAGGGCGGTCAGCAAGGCCGAGATAAGACCGAAGGCAGTCAGGCAGCCAAAAGGTTTCGTATTCATCTTTTCACCATTATGTAACTCAGTTGCCTCCGGGATTGTTGCCGTCGTGACATTTCGTACAGGTTGCAGTCATCAGGTTGACAGTGTGGCAATCGCGGCAGCTGGCACCTTCATGATGGATACAATTCCCATCACAGCCACCCGGATGTGGCCCGTCATAGCTGGCAGGGATCCAGGCACTGGTATTGTGACACTGGTCGCAGGGCGAACCACTGAACAAACCGGCGTGGAAAGCAGGATTGGCGTGACAGGCGGCGCAAGCTGAGGACAGGGGTGTGAAAACATTGTTAATATGACACTGTGTGCAGGCCAGCCCGGCATGCGCACCCGTTAACGGAAAGCCCGATAGCGCGTGATCAAATGTAGCTGGCAGCCAGCCGTTCGTACTATGACAGGCACCGCAACTAGTGCCGAATCGACTACGGTGGGCATCATCCTTTGCGTGACAGGAAAAACAGTCACTGGGCGTACCTATGAACACATTATTGATATGGCAACTCGTGCACGGTATGCTGGTATGCTTGCCGGTCAGCTTGAAACTGGCCAGGTTATGATCAAAAGTGGATGGCAGCCACCCGCTGGTAGTGTGACAGGCGCTACAATCGTTACCTAATTGACCGTTATGTGCATCGTCCTTCGCGTGACATGAAAAGCAGTCGCTGGGTGTGCCCTTGAAAACATTATCGGTATGGCAACTGGTACATGGCGTATTGATATGCTTGCCGGTTAGCTTGAAGCTGGCCAGGTCGTGATTAAAGGTGGCGGGAGTCCAACCGGCTGAAGTATGGCAGGAGCCGCAATCTATGCCTAGTCGGCTGCTGTGGGGATCATTTTTTATGTGGCAAGCCGCGCAATCCTGGCGTGTCGCTTTGAGGTCGGCAATCGTCCGGGCGCCGGCATGGCAGCCCCCACAATTCGCCTGGGTATGTTTTCCGGTCAGTTGAAAAGCAACGTTGTCATGGTTGAAGGTGTGGCCGTAGCTGTCAACTCCATCATGACAGGCCAGGCAATTCTCTCCATACGCCAGGAGATGGGACTGCATGAAAACGGCTTTAACCTGCCGGTGGCACGTTTTGCAGACGGTCTGATCAAACCTGGTGTAGCCATTGGCGTGACATGTATTGCACACAAAAGGCGAACCATCTGACTGACGTTGGTGAGCGGTTAATGCATAACCGAACGTATCATGTGATATGTTGGCTTTGGAGAAATCCGTCAGGCTGGCTAACTGCCCATGATGATCGGGGTGGCAGGAACGGCAAGTCATTCCGGGGTTGTTCTTTTGCAGGTTTCCGTGCAACGTGGAAGGGCTTTGCCATTGGGCGACAACATCTGCATGGCAGACTACACAGCGATCGGCCATTCTGGCTGTTTGCCAGAATGCGGTATGGCAGGCCGCGCAATTGCTGCCAAGATCTGCATGCGAGCTTACCCCACCGAGGACTGCTCCCGCTTTGGCATTCAACTCACCCGGACTGAAAAGCGCGCCGCCGTGCACCAGGCCGATCCCTACCACTACCAGGATGGTCAGCAAGGCCGTTACCACGCCAGAAATCGTCAGGCAGCCAAGAGGCTTTTTCCTCATAAATCCCCCCTTTGTTATCGAAGTAAAGTGGCGTAATAGAGCGCTGCACCGATGTGGATAAAAGCCGCCACGAACAAAGCCATCCCGATTGGGATGTGGATTGCGTGCCAGATGGACAAAGTCCGGCGCGCACGTGCCAGGCTGACTGCCTGTGCTTGCGCACCGGGAGCGGTTATCAGAACCCCTTCCAGGGCGCGCGGGATGCGGGTGTAAATATACCTGCCGATGAACCCACTGATAACGATGATGACCGTGAGCAGGGTTGTGGCGCCGGCCAAACCGTTGAACTTCCAGGAGGTGTGCAACAGAACCATATACGGCCCCACCAGGCCGGTGAAGATATGGAACTGGAGCCAGGATTCCATGCTGCCCCAACGCGCTCTCCGGCTGCGTTTACGGAAGGAATATAACGTTTCAGTCAGAAGCATCAGCAGGAAACCGAGAACGCCAATCAGATGCCCAAAGAGACTGCCAGCTGCCGGTACGGCATGATTCCAGTTGACAACAAATGCGTAAATTGCTGTAATGACGGCAGCGCCCAGCAAGGAAAGCCAGAGTTCTTTGTCGTTTCGCTGCAATTCACTCCTCCTAATCCGATTTCACTTCAGCTTTTCGTTTTGATCCAGTAATCCATGACAGATTGCCCCAACTGAGCATCGGATTGCAATAGTTGCGGCTTTATGGGGGTTATATCCACCTGTGCATTGATCATATCTCTTAACGGCCGGGATATTGTCTGGTCGCCCATTACCAGGGCGCCCAGTAGTATCTGCTCGCCGACCATCAGGCGCAGGTGGCTCACATCTGTTCCGGTCTCAGTGGCGATGGTATTGGGCAATTGTTGCCAGGTCTCACTGGAACCACGCGTCGTGTAGGCCGGGCCATCGTCACGCCCGCTGCCGATCGCCCCGATTATAGTAGTCATAATTCCCGCCAAAAGCAGAACATTGACTGCCACTGTCCGTTTATAAACTTGCTTTTGGCCGGCCATATTCATTGCAGCGATGCGCCCCTGCTTCCTTCCTGGGTACCATAGGTTGTCAATGGAAGAATGCCCACTCCTCGGGTCAAAGATTTGGGCAACATCTCCAGCAGCGAAGATATCTGGGTCGCTGGTTTGCAAGAATTCATTTGCCAGGATGCCCCGTTCGGTTTTCAGACCCGCGGCCTGCGCCACTTCCTTGTTGGGTTTCACTCCGATACCCACCGCCACCATATCACAGCGCAGTACATCACCTTTGGTGGTACGGACTCCAATCACTTTGTCGCGCTTGCCCAGGATCTCGGCAATTTCCGTGTGGTGGTGAAGAATGACCTCATCGTGAGCAAGGTGGCGTTCAATCATGCGCGCTTCGGCTTCCCCGAGCACATTGGGCCAGAACCATTCGCCACGCAAAAAATAGTGGACTTTAACCCCAAGCGCCACCAGCCCCTCGACCAGTTCCACAGCCACCACACCCCCTCCAACTACTACTGCGCTCCTGGTATGCCGAACCAATGAGAGGATCAGGCGTATATCCTCAAGGTTGTCAAGTTTGACCGTTCCGCGTAAGTTTTCGCCGGGGATGTTCAAATTAACTGCGCTTGCACCTGTGGCGAGCAGCAGGCGATCATACGTTAACGTTCCGGATCTATCGGTTTTCAGGCTATGAGCGATCGGATCAAGATTAGTAACACGCGCTATGATTTGCTTAACTTCCAAGTTCAGCTTGCCTTTTTTTGAGAACAGTTGCAATTGTTTTTCAGGGATTTCACCGGTCAGGTAATAAGCCAGACCAGGACGGGAGTAGAACCCGTAAGGATCATCACTGACCATAAGAATATCGGCCTGCGGATCGAGGGTGCGCAAGGTTTCGGCGGCTGAAAAACCGGCTATGCCTGACCCGACGAGGACGTAGCGAGTCATTCTTTCCCCTCCAAAAATAGACCGGTCTTCTCAAAATGCAGCACACCGCGTGGGCAGCGTTCGACGCATTCTCCGCAGGTCAGGCAGTAGGAATCTGCAACAGGCTTTCCCAGCCAGGCATGCAGACGGACATCTATCCCGATCGGACAATTAAAAGAACAAATCCCACATTGGATACAACGTTCCGGCTCCGGGACAACATGTCCCGTCGCCAATGTTTGCACATGGTGGGTTTCGTGACTCAGTGGAAAATTCATATGGAAAAAATCCCTACAAAGATTATAACCTCCCAACTCAATAAAAATTATGAGAGAAAATTTGTATTTATTGACAATAAGCATTTATCCCGGCCGAGTGTAATCCCGACCTACCCCATCAGGCGCTGTATATCTGGATGGCTGCATCCCCCGCCAGAGGACAATGGTTTTCGCAGATACCGCAGCCTATGCACAACTCACGCAGGACGTATGGCCGCTGCAAGGTTACCAATTCGCCGGCCGGATTGGTTACGCTGACTTCCTCCAGGCGGATGGATTTTTCCGGTGTCGGGCACATCTCTTCGCAAACGATGCAGGGAGTATTGCTGGCCCACGGCAGGCAGCGGTTGCGGTTCACCATGGCGGTACCGATGACTGCCAGACGCTTCTGATCCAGGCTTAGCATTGGAATGGCGCCCGATGGACAAACCTGCCCGCAAGCATTACAGCCGTAATCACAGTAACCAACACGCGGCATCAAAGTGGGCGTCCATACCCCTTCCAGACCGGCTTCAGACTGTACAGGTTGAAGCCCATTCGTAGGGCAAACCTTCATGCATTCGCTGCAGCGCAGACATTTCGAAAGGAAGGCCTGCTCATCGTTTATCCCGGGAGGACGGATGAGACGGGAATTTTTAATCCGCAAGCGCAGGTTCGTTCGCAACAAGACGATGCCGGCTGTCCCGACTGCGATGGTTCCCAGAAATTGCCGGCGCGACAGGTCGAACTCCTGGGCCGGGGCGGGTTTTAAGACCGGCCCAATGCCCAGGCCATCCTTGGCACAATTCACGAGGCAGTCCAGGCAGACGGTACATTCAGCCGGCATGATCTCGACTTCCCGGGAGGATTCGGCTGAGGCGGGAATGGTCTTAATCGCCCCAGGTTTGCACAAAAGCGCACAACGGGTGCAGCCAGTGCAAGCCTGGCCGATCAGGGGCCGCAGGATGGAGAATTTCGACAACCAGCCCAAAAGGCCACCCAGTGGGCAGAGATAGCGGCACCAGAAGCGATCTGCCAGCAGGTTGAGGGCGAGGATACCGAAGAATAGAGCGGCGATAAGCAGCGTCGAATTATAGACGGGTTGTAGAACCGGAAGGATGGGACCACGCAGGACCGTTTCCAGTCCACTGATGGCCGGGCGCAAGAACGCCAGTGAGTAGAGGCTGCTTTCAGAGATGTTGACGATGAAATTGAGCGCCGGAAGCACCACGGTGGTCATGGCACGTGTAAACAAGGCCAGCGGCTCGAAAACCAACAGGGTCAGGTTACCAAACACTGCTCCCACCAGGATGATTACCAGCAGAATGTATTTGATCATTCGCCAACGCGGCGAGATGGCTTTGGCGCGCTGGCGAGCCTTGCGGAATGAAACCCATTCCAACAGCGTACCGAACGGGCAGATCCAGCCGCACCAGACGCGTCCAATCAATATGGTTAATCCAACAATGATAAGCGCCCATCCCAGGCGAGGAATCCAGGCGCGGCTTGCCAGCATGGTTGCCAGCGCCGAAAGTGGGTTGATGCGGAAGAAGAAATCAGCAAACGGAGAGACGGTTTGGCGCTGCAAACCGGCAAACAACAGGAAAATAAAAAGTACAAAGAAGAGGATCTGTACGATTTGACGGAAACGCCGCCAAAAGTTCCAACCTAAATGTACTTTCATTTCAGCGCTGCCTGTAACAATGCCTGGGCTTGAGCAATGTCAACTTTACCAAAGACGGCTGCGAGCAGGGCTCCGTGGGCATCGGAGGCGACCAGATCGGTGAGGCTGCCATTTTGCAGGGCTTTCAGTCCTTTGGCAGATTGGCCGGAGGTTGGGTATTCGACCAGCATCAACCGAACATTTGAATCGCCCAATTGGTAGCTGCCCAGCACGCCATTGGTTGCCTGGCTGAGGCCCAGGAGGTTTTCGCCTCCCAGCCAGACTTCCATCTGGACCGACATCTCCTCGTGGAAGAAGATCTCGCTGTGTTCGACCAAC
>JADGQB010000237.1 GCA_017882145.1 Anaerolineales bacterium | reverse complement strand
ACATTCTGTCATTGCGAGGAGCCGCACTTTGGCGACGAAGCAATCCCCTTAGGCGATCAGTGGTCAGGCGGTGTCATTAGGAGGCACTATATGCCGAAGCAACCTGTACCACGTAGTGGCATCTCCTCATCCGCTCGAACATTGATTTACCACCCAGGCGCGCAAATACAAATCCATCGCCTCCGGGTGCTTGATTTGACTATGACAGCGGAGTCCGAAATCTCCGGATTTCGGACTCCTCAACCTCACGCGATGTTGGCCTCCAGCTACAAGATTCCTTCCTCCTTTATGTAGGTTGTTCGTAGGGCTTGGTGACAGCGATCCTCGATGAAAGTTCGCTCTCTTCTATTTACAATCATTCTCCTTCTGCTCTCTTCCTGTCAGCCGACGCGACCCTCTGTTACCCTCGCAGTGCTGGGTGACCTGATGCTTGTGCGCGACGTGCGGCCGGCCCGGGATTCACTTGCCTACCTGACCCCCGAGCTGCAGGCTGCCGACCTGGCTATCGCCAACCTGGAAAGCCCGCTGGCCAATGATCCGCCCTCCGCGGATACGGGCCTCGGCTATAACCTGTGCGCCTGGGCGCCTGCCGCCAACTGGCTGCCCGATTGGGGACTCGATCTGCTCACGCTTGCCAACAACCACCGCTTCGACTGCGGGCCGGATGGCGTCCAAGAAACAGCCAGCGTACTCTCCAACCTGGGTCTCGTTCCCATCGGACCTGGTCCTGAGCCGTTCTACCGGGAGATCAACGGCCTGAAATTGGCCTTCCTCGCCTTCGATGATATCCTGGCGCCTCTGGATGTGTCGGCGGCTGCCGGCGTTATCCGCTCTGCCCGGGCGGGTGGGTCCGTGGTGATCGTCTCTGTGCACTGGGGCATGGAATACCAGGGCGGGGCTTCGGAGCGCCAAAAAGACCTGGCACAGGAGTTTGCTCAAGCTGGCGCAGCGCTGATCATCGGTACGCACCCCCACGTGCTTCAACCGGCCGCATGGATCCCGGGCGCGGCGGGCAAGACGCTCGTTCTTTACAGTCTGGGCAACGCCCTGTTCGACCAGGCCGGATTGCCCGACACGCACCAGTCCGCCCTGGTTCTTTTAACGCTGGATGCGCAAGGCGTGCGCTCTGCCCGCGTGCTGCCGTTCATCATCGACGTACACGCGAGCCGGGTGGCGGCTCCAGATCCGCAGACGGCGCAGCACATCCTCGATCTGATCAATCTTCCTTAGGTACACGCCCTTTCTCCCAACAGCAATCTGATAATGTCAAAGGGCGACGGGGAGTATTGGCAAGTCAATAAGTGACATTACTTACTTTGGATTTATTACAAGAAAAGGTTATAAATAATTATAGGCTTTTCTCTTTTTTAATTTGAGAGAAGCAACCCACCCGGCACAATTCTGTGCCCATTCAAAACCTCAAGGAGGAGGATTAAATGTCTAAGAAGGTTTGTTTCCTATTGGCCATGGCTCTAATGGCTGTCACGATCCTTGCAGCCTGCCAACCCGCCGCAGTGGCAACAGTGGCCCCTGTTGTCACCGCAGCCCCGGTTGTCACTGCAGCCCCAGTGGTTGCCACCATAGCCCCTGTGGCAAGCGCAGTCCCGGAGGCGACCACAGCCCCTGTGGCAACCACAGCTCCAGTCGTCATCACTGACACCGAGCTCAACGTACTCTGCACCCCGCAGGAAGAATGGTGCCAGGGCATGAAACAGGAATTCGAAGCAATGTACGGGATCACTGTAAACTATGTCCGTATGTCTGCAGGCGAAGCCCTGGCCCGTATCGAAGCTGAGAAAGACGCCCCAACCTTTGATATCTGGTGGGGAGGCCCCATCGATAGTTTCATTTCGGCAAAAGGCAAGGGTTTGCTCGATACCTATGTATCTCCGAATTTTAAAAATCTCTATAACCCCAAATTGATGAAGGATGCTGACAACCAGTGGGTCGGTATTTATGTTGGCACGCTGGGTTTTGCCACCAATAAAAATTGGCTGGCAGCCCATCCGGATTCCAAGGCGCCCACCTCCTGGGACGATCTGCTGAAACCCGAGTTCACAGACCAGATCATGGTCGCCCATCCCTCAACTTCCGGAACTTCCTACACAGCCCTTTGCACAGTTCTCCAACTGCGTGGTGAACCGGCTGGCTGGGAATATCTGAAAAAGTACGCTTCCCAGATGACCTCCTTTACGAAAAGCGGCGCCGCACCTGCCAAATTCGTTGGACAGGGTGAAGCTGCGGTTGCAATTGTTTTCTCTCACGATACAGTGAATGAGATTGAAAACAATAAGATGCCCTTGGTGCTCACCTTCCCTGCTGAAGGAACCGGCTATGAAATTGGTGGCGAAGCAATTTTGAAAGGCGCCAAGAACATCCAGGCTGCCCATTTGTGGTATGACTGGGCAATCTCACCGGAAGGACAGGCGTTGGGACCGAAATACCACGCTTACCAGGCTCCCACAGTCAATGGTGTTTCGCTTTCCCATCCCGAATTGATGGAAGCAAAATTGATCGACTACAATTTCGATTATTGTGGTAAGAACAAGACGACTTTCGTCGACAAATTCACCAATGAAATTGCCAACGCTCAAAACCTGCACCCGTAATTGATTCTTGAATTCTGGGCGGCCTAAGCCGCCCAGAATTCTGTTAATAGGAGGATTATGCAGACCGTTTCATCCACCATAGAAGCTCCTACCATAAAATCCTCTAGCCTGACCAGAAGATTTCGCGAGTTTTCCCTGATCGGAAGAGATCCAATGCTTTCCATCAGCCTGCTGCTTTCTGGTATTTTTATATTTGTATTTGTTGTTTATCCTTTATATCGCTCAGCGGCAGGTGGGTTCATCTCGGAAAAAGGTGCATGGGATGTCACTTACTTTACGCGCTATTTCGATAATTATTATGGGCCGGCGCTCCGACAGTCTTTCATCGACACCATGGAGATGGGAATATTAACTGCTACAGCCGGGACTCTGGTCGGTTTCATCTTCGCCTATTCGATCGTACGCTGTCGGATTCCCGGAAAGCGCTTCGTGCATTGGCTGGCGCTTGTCCCGACTGTTTCACCGCCCTTTGCGTTGGCATTAAGCATGATCCTGTTATTTGGCCGGAATGGCTTGATTTCCCATAAAATCCTCGGGATCGAATTTGTTAAAGGCATGAATGATATTTATGGTCTGGATGGGTTGGTCATCGTCCAAACCATCACTTTTTTCTCGGTCTCGTATTTGATCCTCAAGGCCATGCTTGAGCGTTTGAACCCGGCCATGGAAGAAGCCGGCGCCAGCCTGGGCGCCGGTCGGTTCCACTTGTTCAGGACGATCACCATGCCGCTGCTGATCCCTGGAATTGCAGGTTCTTTTTTGCTGTTATTTGTGGAGTCCCTGGCCGATCTGGGAAACCCATTATTCATTGCGGGTACCAAGACAGTCTTATCGGCGCAGATCTTTATGGCGGTGATCGGAGAATATAACTTCCAGAAAGCTTCCGCTCTATCCCTGGTATTGATCATTCCGACGCTGGCAGTTTTCCTGGTCCAGCGTTATTACGTGAATCGCCGGACCTATATATCTGTGACCGGCAAACCGGCCGGTTCACAGATCGTTGAAAAAGACCCGCTGATCCGCTGGATATTCAATATCCTGGCTTACCTGATTATTGCTTTCATTATCGTGTTATACGTCACGATCATTTACGGCTCTTTCAGCACCGCCTGGGGGGTCGATTTTGCACCGACATTAAGGCACTGGTCCATGACCATCACGCGCGGGGTCGAAGCGATCCTGGATACCACTTTCCTGAGCGCTATGGCGACTCCCTTTGCAGCCATCCTGGGAATGATCATTGCATGGCTGGTGGTTAGAAAGAAATTCACCGGCAAGTCTGTATTGGACTTTACCTCCAACCTGGGCGGCGCGGTTCCTGGCACCATCCTTGGCATTGGTTTTATCCTGGCGTTCAACAAACCACCCCTGGCTCTCGCAATTGCCATCTACGCGATTCTGGCCATGTTCTATGCACAGGCCGTCGGGAAAAATTCGGCTGAACGGATCGTCATTCTGATCCTTGGAACTGCTCTGGGGGTGGGCCTTACCAGAGTGGATGCCAGAATCATGTACTTTTGTCTCGGAGGATTGTATGTGGCGATGGCGCTGATCTTCATGCTCACGCAGAGGAAATTTTCTAAAGCGTTGATAACCGCACTGATTGGCGTTTATGTGATGTCCACCAATTGGGCCGTCGTCTTATCGAAACCAATTTCTGATTTTAGCCGCAGCCTGGAAAAAGGCTTCTGGAGCAACGCCATCTTCCAGTTCGCGGACTACCTTAAGGTGCTCCTTCAACCGACCCCCTCCTTGCTGGCGATCGCGCTCCTGTTCGCAGGGGTGATCCTTTTACAAGGTACGCAGGGCAGACCTTTCCGGATCGGCCTGGGGATGCTTGGGTTGAGCGTTGCCTGTGCCCTCTCTTTTGTTGGCATACCTTTCGCAATGGTCGGAGGTGCGTATATCATCATGGCTGCATTTATCGTGCGCAGCCTGCCGGCCTCCGTCCGCTCGGGGGTGGCGGCATTGCAGCAGATCGATCCATCCATCGAAGAAGCCTCCAATATTCTGGGCGCGGATGCACAATATACGTTCCGTAAAGTTACCCTACCGCTCATCCTGCCGGCTTTGTTTGCTGGCCTGATCTTCAGCTTCACCCGGCATATGACCAGCCTGTCGGCGATCATTTTCCTGGTTAGCGCCAAATGGAGGATCGTAACTGCCTCGATTTTGAGTGAATGGGAACAAGGCGGAGTAGGCGTCGCAGCCGCCTATTCAACGGTCATAATCATACTTGTTATGATCGCCATTATTGTACTCAATTTGATCATCAACAAGATGTTCAAAGGCCGGGGTTCAGTAGATATGAGCCAGGGTTTCTAATTCTTGAAAATTGAGGTAAATCAATGTACCTGACCCTAGAAAATATCACAAAAGTGTTTCCTCCACGCGGAGCAGCCGGTGAAGTAACTGCGGTTAACGATGTAAATCTTGATATAAAAAAAGGTGAACTGGTCACCCTGTTGGGACCCAGTGGATGCGGCAAAACAACCACATTGAGAATGATCGCCGGGTTCGAGTTTCCGACCTCGGGTAGGATCATCCTGGATAAACAGGATATCAACCAGCTGCCTCCGCATAAACGGGAAATGTCCATGGTTTTTCAGAGTTATGCAATATTCCCGCACCTCAACGTTTTTGAAAACATAGCTTATGGCTTGAACGTTCAGCGCTTATCCAAAGCCGTCATCAAAGATCGGGTGGATAAAGTCCTTGGACTGGTTCATCTGGAAGGGTATGGGGATCGGGCCCCAACCCAACTTTCAGGTGGACAGCAGCAGCGCGTGGCGCTGGCACGCGCTCTAATTATGGAGCCAAAAGTCCTGTTGATGGATGAACCGCTTTCGAATCTGGATGCGAAATTACGTGAAGAAATGCGCACCGAGATCCGGCGCATCCAGAAAGAGTTGAACATCACCAGCGTCTATGTCACGCATGATCAGATCGAAGCCATGACCCTTTCGGACAGGATCGTAGTAATGAACCAGGGGATCATCGAGCAAATTGGCACTCCGGTGGAAATATACCGTTTCCCGAATAGCAAATTTGTGGCAGATTTCATCGGACGGGCTAATTTTGTTCCTGGAGAGGTTCAAGAGAAAATCGAAAGTAAATTGACAGTCAAATCGCTTGGCCAGGTGATTGAACTCAAGAACATCAAACGGGAATTTAATAAGCTGCAAGCAGTTACTTTGATCATCCGCCCTGAGATGATTCGCATTAAGAAAGCCGGCGAGTTGTTCAAGGGAGTTATCCACAGAGCTGTCTATCTCGGCGATGTGATCGAATATGTCGTTGAAGTATGCGGGCAATTGATCACTGGACTGGAAACAGATCCATACGTGATGGAACTTTTCCCGGAAGGCGAGCAGGTAACGGTTGGCTTCGCAGAAGGCTGCATCCAGGTTTTGCCCGGCGAGTAGCAGCATGCCAGAATTTGATATTGTGATGGTCGGCAATTTCGCCAAAGACAAATTGATTGTTGATGGCGTTGAAGAAATCGCATCCGGCGGGGGAGTCTATTACGGCAGCGTTGTGGCGAAGCGGCTCGGAGCGCGTGTTGCCGTGGTGACGCGTCTGCACCCGGATGACTTCCCACGCTTGGAAGAACTTCGCGCTGAAGGCGTGCAGGTATTTGCAACTCCCGCGGCTGGGACATC
>JADGQB010000236.1 GCA_017882145.1 Anaerolineales bacterium | reverse complement strand
GCATCCTCGTTCGCCGACGTGTCAACCCAGGTCAATTGGACCTGCGGTCCAGCCTGGAGGGTTGCTGCCAGGGTGGTCGGTGCTGTCGGGGGAGCTGGCAGGATGACAGTGGCCTGGTTTGAGGGGGCGGAGTTGCCTATTGCATTGACAGCCATTACTTGGTAGATATAAGTATTGGCGCCAAAGGATGTGGTGTCGGTGTAGGTCACGGCGCCCACGCCCGGGTTCGCGGGGAGCGTAGCCGGAATAGTGACGAGCGCTGGGAAAGTGGCGCCGCCATCGCTGCTGCGCTGGATTTGGAACGAGGTCTCGTTGGTGGCATTGTCGGTCCAGCTCAACCGAACTGCTCCACCGAGTTGCGCAGTGGCAGTTAATAATGTGGGGGCGGCCGGGCCGGTTCCAACCAGCGCCGGGCCAACGAATGCAGAATTGGCGGTCATGCTGGGATAGCCTTGCTCATTACCGCCGATCACATTGGAGGCTGCAATCTGGTAGTAATAGGTTGAACCGGCAACCACCGTGGTGTCAGTGAAGGTCGTCAGGTTTCCACCCGAGTCGAAGGTGGTCAGGTTGTTCAAGAAGCCACTATCCGTTGCTCTCTGGATAACATAGGTGGTTGCGTTGCTGGCATTATTCACCCAGTTCAGTACGATACTGAGCGGGCTGGCAACCGGGGTGGCCGTCAGGGTGCTGGGCGCATCCGGTGCTACTGCGACCATCATTGGGCGCATCATGTCGTTCTCTTCATGGCCCAACAGGTGGCAGTGCCAGACATACTCCCAACCGAAGTTGATTAACTTGTTGACAATCGCCGAGGGTTGACCATTCGGGTCGACGGCGGAATAGGGTCCCATGGTGCTGCCGAGTGGCTGGGTCACATCCAATGCCCGGATGCTGTTGGGCACCTTGAAGGGCACGACCGGAATGATCGGCCTGAAGGCCACGATGACGTCCTCCAATGGGCTCATCCGCACGGTATCTTTCCAGCCGATTTCGTTGGCATCGGGCGGCCTTACTGCGCCGTCCCAGCCCACCCGGTTGATCACCTGCACGTTGAACATGTGGAAGTGCATCGCATGTGTATCGACGCCGTTATGCGTGACCTTCCAGATCTGGGTTCCATCTGACAGCGACCCGATTGGGGCGCCCACGGCCGAGTTCTGGAGCAGCTCGGTGGCCGGATCGATGTACCCAAGCGGGATGGTGGTCTGGACCGTGAAATTGGTATTGGGTATTTCGACCCCCAGCGTGGCATTCATGCGCCCATAATCCAGCGTAAAGAGTTCCTGGATGGCCTTCGGTTGCAGGGCCATCGGAATGCTGCTGGCCGGCGCATTTGCGGGTGTAATATTCATGCTGGTGCTTTGGATGCGTGCAAATGCATCCGTGGGGAAGGTCGCGCCGTAGGCCGCATTATAGGGAGTCTGACCAACGATGATCGGAGGCTGCGAGGCTGCGAAAGTGGACGGCAGTGCGGTCTTCAAAGCAGCCAGGTTGGCAGCATTGACATCATCCACCGGCGCGGTCGAGCTGGCGCCTGCCGCAACCACGATCTTCATGATGGTGCGGGTGTTGGGGCCGTAGCCCGGGAGGGTGGTAGGAGCGCCGCCTGAGGAGGTCTGGTCCGGGTCGCTCGTGAAGTAGTCATTGCGCGGGTCGGATGCCGGCACCGGCGCCGGGCTGTCGTTATACAGGATCAGGGTCTTGCCGGCGAAGTTGGAAAAGTCCACCACTACGTCCGCGCGCTCGGCCGGGCCCATAAAGAGTGCCTTCTGGGCCACGTTCAGGACGACGATATCCCGGCGGTTGTAGACGTAGTTGACCGGCTGGTTATTGATCACTGCCGGGTTCGGCATGAGACCGCCTTCGCTGCCGATCTGGATCATGGCCGGACCGCGCTTGGTTGGATCCGGCACGCCGCCGTTGCGGTCATCCATGCTAAATGGCATACCGGAGGTATACCAGGAGGACGGGAAGGCCGAGATGGCATTCTGGCTGGAGGTGAAGGGCACCATGCCAACTTCGGTCGGCGCAGAATAGACTACTGCTGTAGCGGTGGCTGTTACTCCGCCTACAGTAGTCGGCGGGGTGATTGTAACAGTCGGGGTGGCGATGTATCCACTGCCTACCGTCCACATGCTCAAACCAATCACCTGGCCGAAGGTGGCGCTTAGGGGATCGGTATCCACAGTGGCCAGCGCTGTCGCGCCCTGTCCGGGATCGCCGGCGGCGCTCGTGATGGTGACCGTTGGTACATCCGTGTAGCCGCTGCCCGGGTTGATGAGAGTCAGCCCACTGATAATCGGGCTGGTCTGGTACAACTGCAGGTTCCAGAAGCGGTCATTGGCTGCATTCAGGATCCGGAACCGGTAGGCTTGCGGGTTCACATTCAGGACCGGGTAGGCCGTGCCGTTCACCAGCGGGGTATCCATGAAGCCTTCCGGGACTCCGGATGGGTTGGGGGTGCCGGGGTTCACCGGCCCTTCCAGGGGCGTGTTACCCGCCAGCGGGTTCGTCGCCGGGCCAAATGTAAGGCCGGTCAAAGGCGGCCAGAACCAGGGACCGTAGTCCCAGCGGCCGAATGCATTGACGCCCGCCATATCATACGGGTTCTGGTTCGGCATGTAGACATGCGGGAACCACAGACTGCCGAGCCCGCCGTATTTGGTCGGATCCCAGGTGGGGTCTTCGGCGGCCAGTTGGGGCGTAGCCGGCACAAAGGTCTTGTCCTGGATGACCAGCGGGATCTCGGTGGCAGGTAGAGTGCCGGCGGTGACCAGTGCCTGTTCGAACGAGTCTTGCACCAAATATCCTGCGGCTTCACCGGCGTAGACGTTCAGACGGGTGGTGCCGTAAGCATGGTCATGATAGAACATCAAGCGGGCGCTCTGCTCGTTGGTGTAAAAGAATGTCAGCGAACCGGGGCCGGGGTCCGGCATGTCGGGCACGTTCACCACGCTTACCCCTTCGGGGTAGGGCGTGTTCTCGGTGGCCGGGGTGGTCCACTGGTCGGGCGTTCCATCGCTGATCCAGGGCGTGTTGCCGCCGTGCAGGTGCAGCGTGGCGCGGTTCTCGGTGTAAGCCGCCGCAGTCCCACCGATCCAGCTTAGGGCAGCCGTGGCGTCCGTCGTGGCGCCTCCGCCAGTGATGGCAACCGCAGGAGCCGTCGTATAACCGGTGCCTGGGTTGGTAATGTGCAGGCTGTTAACCACGCCACCCAGGATGGTGGCCACTGCGGTGGCATTTACGCTGGCGCCGCCGCCCGAGATCGTGACGGTTGGGACGGACGTATAGCCCGCGCCGCCGGAAGCGATCGAGATGCCGGTTACTTCGCCGGTGGGGCCCATGCCTGCGCCCATGTAGGTGGTATCCGTCGGGATGATGAGATCACCCCCCGTGCCGGTCGGCAGGTAGTTGGAAAACTTGATGCGGGTCGGTTGGCCGTTGCCTGCAATGCCGGCGGGTTTAGAGGGATCATAGCTTTGGGCTATGATCATGGGTCCCAGGTAATGCGGGTTATCCACGGCGTATACCGGCGCGCCCTTGTTATCCAGGATCGGCGTGACGCCGCCAGGATAGAACAATTGTATGTGAGCGCCGGGCACGTTGGTCGTGGAAATCTGCACATAGCCCCGCAAAGTGGTGGGGGGCAGGTCCAGGTGCATCTGCTCGGTATATTGGACCAGCGCGATTTCATAATAATCCGACCCCGGATAAGTCGTTGTATCGGCAACCGCCACCGGGATGTATTGGCCGAGGTCGTTATGAGCTGTTGATCCTAATCCCGGCAGGGTATCCATGAATTTACGGATACCGGTGCCGGCCAGCGGGTTGCCCAGCGCATCCAGCGTCGGGAGCGGGCTGTTGGCATAGTTGGGGGTCGTGCCGAAATAATCCGGTACCCCGCCCGGGTCCATGACCCCTGCTGCCTGGGTGCTGATTCCGGTCTGTTTGTAGGCTGCCTTGAGTCGCTCGGCGGCGGCCTGTCTTTCTGCCGGAGTTACTTTACCGTGCAGGTTTCCGCCGCTGGCCTGTTGGGCCGGAGGAGCCTTGCTCTGGCTCTGGGCGACTACCTGCCCGGTTTCTCCAAGGGTCATCGAAGCGATGACCAGGAGCGACATCAAAATATTCAGTAACTTATGACGAAACATGATATTCTCCTTTAAATAAATGGTTGAACGTGTGTCTGTTTTTGGAGCTTTTTTCGGGTTAGTTCTTAGTCGAAGTTTGCCTTCTGGGGCCGCTCACAAAGACTGCGGCGCTGGGAAAGATCACAAACCGTTTGATCATCCCGGCGCCTTGCACATTCTTTATAAACTCACGATCCGGATAAATAGAAGAGTTTCGGCTGGGTTTCTATAAAATTCATGCTTGCCTCCTTTACAAATAAGATGTTCTTGCTTGTTCAATAATCGATCTGAATAATTCGTTAAAAACTTCCCTATCCGCGCTAACTATATTTTAGAGGATTATTCTCGTAAAACCATTGGATTAACTTTGGATTAATTGGTAAATGGCCGCCTCTCAGCTCAAGCCTGTTTTGCAAGGATCACCTCCACGCAGTCCAGTAATTGCCCGGGCGTGACCGGCTTCTCCAGGTGCGCCTGCACGCCCAGCCTCCCGATCTCCAGGGCGGTTTCAGGCGACCAAAGCGCGGTAAAAACCAGTACCGATAGATGCGGATACATGCACAGGATCGCCGGGAGTAAAGTCAGCCGGTTCTCGGGTGAGGTTATATCCATGATGATCAGGTTATAGGACCCGCTCTGTAATTGCTGAAGCGCTTCGCAAGCCTGGCCGCACGCCGCCGCCAGGTAGCCGGCGCGCCTGAGCATCAACGACAGGGAGCGCCGCAGGTTTTGATCATCATCCACGATCAAAACGGATTTGGGGAGGGTGAAGGGCTCTGGGGACATATGAGTTCTGTCCTAATTCTACAGAAGATATATCCCGGCAAAATTTGAATAACTTTGGATATATTGGCTGGCGGTCTGAAAATCCGCCGGTTAAACGAATGGACGGGCTTTTGCAGCCCGTCCAAAATAACTTGATATGATCTCGCTCTAGGCGGCGTCCTCGCCGCCGTACCCGCCTGCCCCGGTTTTATCGCGAACCATTGTGTCCGCCTGCCCCCGATATGGGGTCCGTGTTTAATTCCTAAATCACCAGCCGGTAGCCTACATCCCGCACGGTGATGATCAGGCGCGGATGGCGCACATCCTCCTCCAGCGCCTTACGGATCTCGTGCACCTGCCAGCGTGTAATTTCCTTCGATTCGATCCGGCTTAGGCCCTGGTAGCCTTGCGATTCCAATACCATGGTGTCATACGGGACCGGCTGGGGCGAATGCCGCACCAGGGTCGCCAGGTAGTCGAAAGTGGAAGGCGGTAATTGGATCTTCCTTTCCGCCATCATGACCAGCCGGGTGTGCAGGTCCAGCACCAGCGGCCCGCGTTTCAAATAGCGCGCCGGATCCGTCTGAGGCGTGCCTGGGACAAAGTTATATGGCGAAGTTTCTGCGCTCTCGGTGGTGTGCAGCTCGGACAGTAAATTTTGGATTTGCGTGGTGATCTCGCGCCGCCGTTTGGGTTGCCTTTGGTCCTCCAGGATTTTTTTCACCCTGGCCAGGATGGCTTCCGGGTCGATCGGCTTGAGCAGGTAATCCCTGGCGCCCGCCCGCACCGCTTCGATGGCGGTATCCAGCGAGGCATGCGCCGTCAGCATCAGCACCGGCATATCCGGATACAGGGCGCGGATTTGGGGCAGCAGCTGGATGCCGCTCTGGTCGGGCATCTTGATATCCAAAAATACCAGGTCATACGCGCCCGCCTGCAGGAGCTCCAGCCCCTCGCTGGCGCTTCCTGCGGTGGTGACCACATACCCGGCGCGCTGCAGGATCAGTGCCAGGCTGCGGGATAATTTAGGTTCATCGTCTACAACCAGGATCGTATCATTCGTCGCCATTTCAATCCTCCTCGCCTCCGCCTAGTGCTTTTAGAGGCAACAATATTGTAAAAGTAGCTCCCTCGCCCGGCTGGTTTTCCACCTGGATCTGGCCGCCGTGTCTCTGTATTATCCCATAGGTTATGGATAGCCCCAGCCCCAATCCGCTGGCCTTGGAGGTCATAAATGGCTCGAACAGGTGCGGCAGGATCTCTTTGGGAATCCCCGGGCCGGTATCCTTGAAAATCACGGTTGCCCAGTCTTCGGTTACTTTCATATCCACGTACAACTTCCCGCCGTGGTGCTGCATCGCTTCGATCGCGTTCACGCTGAT
>JADGQB010000048.1 GCA_017882145.1 Anaerolineales bacterium | reverse complement strand
ACCAGGTCAACGGTGCCGTCAGAAAGCATGCTGATGGCATCCTTGGTCGCATCAAAGGCCACAACCTTGACCTTGCCGCTCAAACCTTTGTTCTTAACCGTGGTCCCGGCTCCCTGGGCGCTGAACACGTTCGTCCCAAAGATACCACCCAGATCGGGGTTCGCCTGCAACATGGCTTCCACCTGAGCCTGGGCTTTGGTGGCATCGTCATCATTGTAGTCCACGCCGACAAGCTTCACGTTCGGATACTCGGCTGCGATGACATCCTTGCAGCCTTTCTCGCGGGCATCCGTCGAGCTGATACCGACTTTGACGTTCTGGATGTAGACCTTACCGGTCTTGTTGAGGGAATCCGCCAGGGCACGGCAGGCAATCTGTCCACCCAAATAGTTGTCGGAAGCGATGAAGGACAGCGGGAACTTCACCGGGCCGTTGGCGTAATCGCCATCGCCAATGAAGGTGTCAACGGTCAGCAATGGCAGACCGGCATCATTGGCCTTCTGCAAAGGTGCGATCATGGCCTGGGAGTCGACCGGGGCCAGGAACAGGAAGCTCAGATCGCCGCGGGCAACCATGGCGTCCAGCATCGGGGTCTGGTCGGTCACGTTCCACGCCTGTGGGATCTGGGTGACGAGCTCTACACCGAGGTCTGCTGCGGCTTGGGCTGCACCGCGCTGCATGGTGGTATAGAACGGATCCTGAACACCTGCCAGGAAACCGATTTTGATGGTTTTTGTTGTCGGAGCAGTAGTCGCCGGGGCAGCAGTCGCAGGAGCGGCAGTTGCAGGGGCTGCAGTGGCTGGGGCCGCGGTGGCAGGAGCCGCGGTTACGGGAGCAGCAGTGGTCGCCGCAGGTGTTCCGCAGGAACTAAGCAGCATAGCGAAAACAAGGGCCAGGCTGTAGACTACGAGTACTTGTTTTTTATACATTTCTTCTCCTTTTTCAGTTAATCTGATATTGCAACAACATGGGCGAACTTGCAATTTGAGGGCAGAGAAATTTCTACTTATTCCTTCTTCCTCCTTTCTTGCAGATTGGCTTTACAGGATCAACTACAGGTTTAGTCAAAACCGAGGGACCGGATAAATGCAGAGGAACAACTATTATAGATCGAACAAAATATCTAAAGTCAATGTTAAAGTAATATCACGCATGCTCAAAGCGTTTAGATCCCTTACCAATTACCACCGATAACGATCCGATAATACTGCAAACTCGCACATTAGTCAAGCATTAATGTGATAGTTCGATAAAAATGATTGACTTAGAACAATTATTGGACTATAATGAGGCTTGTCCAGAACAAATAAATGGAAAAGGATAAGGCGTGAAAACCAATCTGCGCTTGGAACAAATCATCTCCCTGGTGGATCAAAAAGGGTTCTTATCAGTAAGTGAAATAAGCAAGCTTTGTGGCGTCTCAGAAATGACCATTCGCCGCGACCTGGAGCTGCTGGACGCTCAAAAACGCATCCATAGGACTTACGGAGGAGCAGCTTCATACCGCGCCACGTCTGCCGGTGGAAATGAAAAGAGCGAAGGTGGATTCGTCCAGGAGGCCGAGGTCCTCCTGGTAGACCAGGTGGATGTGTTGATCGCAACCTCGGTAAATCCATATTACGATGTTTTATTGATTGACCGCGCCAGCAAGAAAAAAATCCCCATCATTGCCGAATCGATTGAAATGCCCAATCAACTCACCTCGGTGGCGGTGGATAACTATCAAGCAGGAAGAGATCTTGGCAATTGGGTGGGGACCCACCTGACACAACAAGGGGTTGAAAAGGCCTACTTGCTTGACTTGACCTTTCATCAACTTAATACCCAAAACCGCAGCCGGGGATTTATTGAAGGATTAAGAGAGGCATGCCAAGCGGAAGTTGTTTTATCCATAAATGCCCAATCGCGTTATACGGTAGCCTATCAACTTGCATACGATGCACTGACGGTATATCCACAAATCAATTTGATTTTTGCGATTAATGATACTACCGCAAAAGGTGCCATCAGTGCATGCCAGGATCTGAAGATCGACACAAATCATATGAATGTTATTCCCTTTGGTCTTGAAGGTGATACCCTCAAAGATGAATTACTAAAAGAGGGCACTTACTGCAAAGTGGGCCTGGCGATGTTCCCGGAAATAGTCAGTTTCACCTGCATTGAGGCCGCCATAGCCGCTTATAACCACAAACCATTATTGGAGAAGTATGTAACGCCTCACGTTGTGATAACCGCTCAAACATTGACGAACTACTATTCACACACTTCCAATGGCTGGGAATTGAATTGGGAATATGCACGCAAGCATTTAAATATTCCACTCGAGCCTGAAGAGGAAAACCAGCGTTCAACGATCAACATGCCCGGTCAAATTGGGTTCCTTATTCCGTTCACTGAACACGAGTGGTATAAGAATTTAGCCGGTCAAGCTAAAGCACTTGCCAAGCAATATGGGATCGGCATACAAGTTATTGATGCGGAACAGAATGTGCGGGATGAGGTTGAAATTCGCCGCCATCAGATTGCAAAAAAAGCAGCCACCCTGGTCGAGTCGGGCGACGTTGTGCTTGTCGACAGCGGTCCCATGGCAGCCTATCTGGCCGAAGAATTGAAATTGAAAAAAGAGATAACGGTAATAACCAATTCGGTTATTGTTTTTGATACCCTCAACCCTACGCCGGGAATCACCCTCATTTCAACGGGGGGGACATTACGCTACAGCAGTCAAGTGATGGTAGGTCCAACTGCAGAAGGAGCGCTTAAAGAGCTGCGCGCGGACAAGTTATTTCTGATGGTCAGCGGCATTACTCTTGATTTTGGTCTATCCCACCATACAATTTCTGAAATAACGATGAAGCAGGCTATGATCCGCTCGGCCCGTGAAGTCATCCTTTTGGCCGACCATACCTCCTTTGGCGAGGAGGCCGGGATCCAGGTCGCGCCGTTGACGGTTGTCCATCGGTTAATCACGGATGATGCGCTCCCGCCGAGCATACGTTTGAATATTTCCAAGGTGGGTGTTCAAATCACGCTGGTCTAATTAATTGCACGATGTAAGAATCTTCACGGGGTGTTTTGTTGAATTTCGCTAGCGTTAGATGCAAAGGATATAGTGATTTATGGGAGCGGCAGTCCGAACCTGACCGTAGTTCCTTGACCGACCTTGCTCTCCGCTGAAATGCTCCCGCCATGAGCCTCAATAATGGAACGGGCAATCGCCAATCCAAGGCCGGATTCGGCCCCCTGGGCGCGGGCCGGGTCGGCGCGATAGAAACGATCGAAAATGTAGGGCAGAGAGTCAGGCGGGATGCCCTGGCCATTGTCCTGGACAGAGAACGCCAGGCGATCGTTTTCCAGCCCGGCGCTGAGCAGGATCTCCCCGCCAGCGGGGGTATAACGCAGGGAATTCGTGATCAGGTTGCCGAAGACCTGCGCCAGCCGATCGGGATCCAAACTCAATTCGGGCAGGTCGGGTTCAGCCTGCACTCGCAGCGAAACCTGGTTTTGAGCGGCCAAATGTTCATAGGATTTCAGCATGCGTTCAAGCAATGCCAGCGGTGCAACCGGCTCACGATTGAGGGGCAATTCTCCGGCATCGGCCTGGGAAAGCGTCCGCAGGTCTTCGACCAGTCGCTGGAGGTGCTGGACTTCGGAATGGATGGTATCCAGGCGTTCGGGGGTCGGCTTGAGCACGCCGTCCCGCATCGATTCCACGTATCCTCCGATGACGGTCAGCGGACTGCGCAGGTCGTGGGCGATATCGGCGGTCATCTGCCGGCGCGATAGGTTCAGCCGGTCCAAATCCGAACTCATCTGGTTGAAGGCAGCCGCCAGTTCACCGATCTCATCGCGTGATTTTACCGATACATGTTGCTTGAGATCGCCTTTGGCCATGGCATGGATGGCGGTGGTCAAAGCCCGCAGCGGGTGGGTCAGGCTGCGCGCCAGGATGGTTCCCAGCGCCAGGGCCACCAGGGCGGCGCCCAGGGCGGCATACAGCAAAGCCTGGTTGGTGCGGTTGAGGTATTGCAGCTCAAGCCCGCCCAGCGGCGGGGGGCTGCCGATGAACAAAACCGTAGCGACCTGCTTCCCGTTCACATCCACCGCCGTGCCCTGGGACAATTTCGAGGCCGGCACTTGCTCGCCGACCAGGTATTGCCCGGATGGGACCAGCACCTTCCCGCCTGCGTCTGCCAGCAGGAAAACGATCGGGATTGGCTGGGTTTTTCCATCCGAAGCGGAGAAAGGCTGCGGGTTTTGATGAGGCCCCGGGCCGCCTGACTGCGGGGCGGAGTTACGCAGGGTCACATACGGCAGAATTCCATTCCAGGTGCCGTTTATCTGGTAATACAGGCCGACATCGGCAACGAAATGGTCACGCGCCTGGTTGAAGACCAACTGCTTGAACTCGCGCACGGTCAGCCAGTAGGTGATGCCGGATGCCAGCGCCACGACGGTCACGCTGACGACCAGGAAAGCCAGGATGAGCTTGACGGTAATCGAACGGATCATATTATTGCCCGTGCCCGGAAGACGTGGACTCGGCGAAGCGATAGCCGATGCCGAACACCGTCTCGAGATAGCGGGGGTTGGCAGGATCGCTTTCGATCTTGGTGCGCAGGTTGCGGACGTGCACATCGATCGTGCGGGCGACGCCTTCGAAAGAGGTGCCCTGCAGGTCTTCCAGCAAATCCAGGCGGGAGAAGACCCGCCCGGGCGCATTCATCAGCAGGGCCAAAAGATCAAACTCCGAAGGTGTCAAATGCACCGGCCGGCCGCTGACCGTGACGGTGTGGGTTTCCCGGTCCAGGAGGATCTCGCCGATCTGCAAGCGCCTACCCGGGTGGGGGATCTGCCCGGAACGCCGCAGAACGGTGTGAATGCGCGCCAGCATTTCGCGCATCCCAAACGGCTTGGTGATGTAATCATCGGCGCCGAGTTCCAGGCCAATGACCTTATCGGATTCCTCCAAGCGGGCGGTCAGGAGAATGATGGGCGTATCGGACTCTTTGCGATAAGCGCGGATGAACCCGAAGCCGTCCATTTCCGGCATCATGATATCCAGCAGGATCAGGTCAGGTTTTTCCTGACGGGCAGTGTAGAGGGCGTTCTGTCCATTTTCGGCCATTACAACCCGGAAATTTTCGGCAGTAAGATATTCACGCACAAGGGTGCGCACGTTGGCTTTATCATCCACCACCAGAATTGTTTTTGACATGCTTACCTCACTTGATCCAGGATTATTTTACCCTGCCAATAGCCGTGCGGCTTGGCCAGTTGCGGCGGTCCCGGAGGGGAATTCGAATTTTGGAGAAAAGGTTCCTACCATCCCAGAATATCAGAAAGATGTTCAGATTTTGTTAAGATGTTGGGTGAATCTGGTTATTCTTCTGGAGAAGGATGGATCGCGGATAATAGAAAACGATGAAAGAGAACTGGCGGGAGTGTGTCCTTCCGCCAGTTTACGATTACAGGTTCGAACTAGAAGGATTAAGCGATTTTATTCTGAAGCAATTCGACCAAGGCCTGGATCAGCGCGGGTGGGACCTGGCGGGTGGCGGCAGTGGTTTGAGCGGAGACCGCCGAGGTGGAGCCGGTCATGGACTGGGCGGTGGATTGGGCGCCGGTTAAAGCAGGCAGGCTGCCGCTCATGTCAGCAGGTGGATTCCCGCCACCCGGGTCACCGCCTGCGGGCGCACCGGCAGCGGCCTGGAGCTGGGCCGAACTTGCGCCGCTCATTGCCGAACTGGCCAATGAGGCGCCGGTATTTGCGATGGCAAGCGCCAGGTCCTGTTGGGTCAGGTTCATGTCTGTGATGCTGGAGAGCTGTTGAGCGCTCAAGGTACTTTCGATCTGGCTGACGACTGCATCGACCTCCTGCGAAGCCGCGGTCCCACTGGAAGCCAGGGATTGCAACGTTTCCCACAACGGCAGGAGTTGTCCGGCCTGGTCCGCCGTGATGGCCAGAGAGTTCGACTCGAGTTTGAGGGTGCCGACCAGCAAGCGGCCTTCCAGCGGAAGTGTATTTGAGGTAGTTGCTGGAACGGTTGCAGTTTGGGAACTTCCGCAGGCGGCCAGCGCCAGTACAAGTCCGATCACGATCGATACAGCCATCCATTTTTTCATTTTGATCTCCTTTTTCCATCGCCAAGGCGTTTTGGGGTGCGGTTTGGGCAATCCCAGCGGATGGAAATCCGCTGCCTTGATCGTCTGGAGGATAGCAAATGGATGTTTGGATGTTGTGTAGAAATGGGACGTATCTGGTTGAGGTTTGAGTAAGAAGGGGGAAAAAATCCGCTAATCTTCGCTAATCTACGCGAAATCGGTTAGCGGATCGTTTCATAGTCTCATAGTCGCATGGTCTGATCGTCTATCGTCTATTAAGTTTTAGCCGATCTTTTTCTGCAGCAACTGGATCAAGGCATTCAGCAAAGGCGGTGGGACCTGATTGCCCATGCCGGTTGGCCGGCCGGCCTGCGGAGTGACCGAGGCTCCACCCGGTGCGCCGCCCAGACCCGGGTCGCCACCGCCAGGGAAACCGCCCGCGGGAGGACCGCCTGCGCCACCGGGAGCCCCACCGCCGCCCGGACCACCGCCGCTCGGAGCGCCGCCGGATGGGAATCCACCGCTTGGTATGGGAGGCGTGGTGCCCCTGGCGCCATTGGGAGAGACACCTGCCTGATTCATGATCGACAGGATGTCCGGTTGGGTCAGCTTCATGGCAGTGATCTTGGCCATTTGCTGCGCCGTCATGCTGCCTTTGATCTGATCGACCACGGCGTTGATCTCTTCGGTCGCAGCCGTATTACTGGTCGATAGCGCCTGCAAGGTCTGCCACAGTGGCAACAATTGCTTGGCCTGCTCTGAAGTCACGGCCAATTCGCTATCCTCCAACTTGAACGTACCCACCAGCAGCTGCGCCTCGGTGGAAAGCGAAGCCGAATTGCTTGTCGTTCCGGTCGAGGTACTCGTATGGCTGCAGGCGACCAGGACAGACAGGATGGCGAAGATCGTCAGTGCAATAATTATTTTTTTCATATATTCTCCTTAATGTAATGGATCTTTCGAATCGTTCCGAAGGTTCTTTAGAGCGTTTGTATCTATGATTGCAAACCTTCGGGACGTTTTTTATATCGAGACTTATTCGTGGCGCAGCGCATCGATCGGGTCAAGCTGGGCAGCCTGGTTGGCCGGATAGAAGCCGAAGAAGGCCCCCACTGCAGCCGCCGAGCCGAAGGCCAGCAGGATCGAGCTGAGAACGATGACGGTACGCATACTGCTGGCGAGCCCAAACAGCCAGGCCCCGCCGACGCCAACCCCCGCACCGATCAGCCCGCCCACCAGACTCATCAAGAGCGCCTCGGTCAGGAACTGTCCGCGGATATCGTTGGGCGTGGCGCCCACGGATTGGCGCAGGCCGATCTCCCGCGTCCGTTCGGTCACGCTGACGAGCATGATGTTCATGATGCCGATGCCACCCACGATCAAGGATACGCCGGCCACCCAGGCCAGCAACGAGCGGAATGCGGCAGTGGTCGACTCCTGGGTCTTGATAATGTCCTGCTGGGTGGTGATCGTAAAGGAGTCCGAAGCCAACGTGACATTATGGCGCTTGGCAAGCAGGATCTTGATCTGCAAGATCACGTTATCCATGTTGGATTTTGGATCCACCTGCACGAAAACCATTCGGATCGTGTCGCCCTTGATCCTGGAAAATGGAGTGATGGCGAACTTTTGCAGCATCACCGAGATCGGGATGTAAGCGCGTGTATCATAGTCGACTTCACCGACCGTACCTTTAGCAGCCAGGACGCCGATCACAGTCAAGCGCGTATTGTTAACCAGGACACTCTGGCCGGTGGGGGCTGCGCTTCCGAAGAGTTCCTCGGCCAGTTTTGATCCCAGGACAATCACCTTCTTCTTGTTCGTAACATCCTCGTAGGTAAAGAAACGTCCGCTTGCGACAGTTATCGCTCTGACCGTCTTAAAATCGGGTGAAGCCCCGGTGATGGAAATGCTATCCAGAGAGACATCCCCGGCCTTGACCGTTTCAGAGGCATCCTGCTCGACCACCACGCCGGTTACACCTGAAATCGAGTCTGCAATGGCGGTGGCATCGTCGTACACCAACTGCGTGCCACCGCTGACTCCCGGCCCCATGCGGGTAAAGGAGGTAGAGACAAAGATCAGGTTGGTGCCCAGGCTGGTGATCTGGTCGCTGATGGTGGCTTCCGTCCCGGCGCTGATGGCGATCATGACAATCACCGCCGCCACGCCGATGATGATGCCCAACATGGTCAACAGGGAACGAACCTTTTTCTTACCGATGGCTTCCCACGAGATACGTAAAACTTCGTTTATGTTCATGCTGCCACACTTTCTGCCTGTGCCTGCGGCTCTAACGCGGGCAGATGATGATTCTTTCCATTATGGACCACCGTGTCGATATGCCCGTCTTTCAAATGGATGACACGTTCCGTATACTGGGCAACGATGGGGTCATGCGTAACGATCACGATGGTCGCACCCTGCAAATGCAGGTTATTGAGTAATTTCATGATCTCTTCCCCGGAACGGCTGTCCAGGTTGCCGGTGGGTTCGTCGGCGATGATCATGACAGGATCGGTGATTAAAGCCCGTGCGATCGCCACCCGCTGTTGCTGACCGCCCGAAAGCTCCTGGGGTTGGTGCCCCATCCGGTCGCCCAGCCCAACCTTCTCGAGCATATCCCTGGCCAGTTGCTCCCACGTTTCGCGTGGATGTTTGTGGCTGCGGTCATAGATCAGCGGCAGCATCACGTTGCGTAGGGCGGTGGTGCGCGCCAGCAGGTTGTACGACTGAAAGATATAGCCGATCTTGGTGTTGCGGATGCCGGCCAATTGCACCTTGTTCAGGTTGCTGACGTTCTCCCCATCCAGGATGTAGCTTCCGGAACTGGGCGTGGAGAGGCAGCCCAGGATGTTCATCAGCGTGCTCTTGCCGGAGCCGGAGGGTCCCATGATCGCCACCAACTCGCCGGATTTGACCTCCAGGCTGACGTGATCCAGCGCGACCACATTGGCATCCCCCATGCCAAAAGTCTTGGTCAGATCGCTGGTCTCGATGATCGTGTGTGCAGCGTCCATTATTTTGTCTCCACCACGCCGGTAGAAACCACATCCCCGGCCTTTAAACCGGATTTGATCTCAGCGTAGCTATCATCCTGCAGGCCGACTTTCACCGTAGTAAGCGTTGGTTTGCCGTTGAGCATGACGAATACCGTATAGGAGTTATCTGACAGTTTATGCAATGCCTCCACCGGCACCAGCACGGCGTTGTCAGCCTGGCCGGAGATCACATTGATGGCGGCTTCCACGCCCACCGGCAGGCCGATCTCATCCACCGATTTATCGAGTAGCGCCATGCCTTCGATCATGGATGAGCCTTGCACCGAAACCAGCCCTGGCATGATCTTCGTCACCTTGCCGTTGAACGTCTGCTCGGATAGCGCATCAAAGGAGACCGAAGCGGTGTAGCCCACCTTGGCATTCGTCCAGTCGCTCGCATCCAGGTAAAACTGGATCGTGGCTTTGCTCAGATCGTCGATCGTCATAATCGTCGTATTGCCGGATATGGTTTCGCCGTTCGTGACGTTGAGCGCCATCACCGTTCCGGACATGGGTGCGTACAATGTGGCCGAGTCCAGGTTGGTCTGGGCATTTTTTACTGCCAGTTGCGCCTGTCGCAGGTTTGCCAGGTCGGAACCGGTGGCATCGCTCGGGATCGTCCCACCCGTCAACGCCGCCAGGTAGTTTTGTGCATTGGTCAGTTGCGCCTTGGCAAGATCCAGGCTGGCCTGAGCCGCATCCAGTTGTCGCTGGGTGGGTTTCTGCGAATACAGGCTGTAATAATATTCGGCCGTATCATAGGCTTGCTTTGCGGCATACAGAGATTGATAAGCCTGGGCCTCATTGGCGTTGTTGATATATTCGCCCCCTTTGGCACCATCATAGGCTGACTGGGCCCGATCCAAATTGGCCTTGGCAATCACGTAAGCCGCGTACTCATTCTGAACCAGGGCCTCGTTTTGCCAATACTGCTCGTTATTCACACCCGCCTCGGCGTTGATCACACTTGTCTGCGCCGTGGTGACAGCCAGCTTGGCATTCGCAATTGCCTCCGGCGAAGTCAATTCCAGCAAAGCCAGTTGAGCTTCCTCAAGTTTATATTGCAGGGAAGCGTCGTCCAGCTTGGCCAGCAATTGACCTTTTTCGACCTTGTCACCCAGGGCAACCTCAAGTTCTGCCAGTTTCCCGTCGATCTCGAATGCGACGTTGGCTTCAGAAGAGGCCACGAGATATCCCGATCCGCTGGCCTCCAGGACCAGGTTGCCGGTCCGCGCAGTGGCAGTCTGGAGGGTGGAGGTTGCAGCGGCTGCCGCGGTTGTTTGACGAGCCTTGATGAAGGTATAAGTACCCGCACCAAGCAGGCCAACCAGCACAACCAGAGCAACCCAACGTGTCCATTTCGGCAGCCGGTAGAATAAGGAGACTTTGGTTCTTTTTTTGTCTTGTGCAATTGAAATAGAGCTCATTTTTCACCTCGTAATGATTTGATTTCTGATACAGGGTATCAAAAGGATGTTCAGATATTGTTTAGAATTAAATGGAATCTGATTGAGGTTATCTTTTACAGGTTGAAATGAAAACTGCAATGAATTTCTCAGGCTGCACATCTTGACAGGCAGAAGGGGAGGCCTTATTATAAACATACCGACTAGTCGGTATGTTTATAATAAGGGAGTATTGATGACTCAACAACGAGCCGAAGAAACACGCGGCCGCATCCTGGATGCAGCTGTCAGAAAATTCGCCATTGCCGGATATGATGCGGCCAGCGTGGATGAGATCTGCGCGGAGGCCGGGGTCAGCAAGGGCGCGTTTTATCATCACTTCCCAACCAAGCAAACCGTCTTCCTGGCATTGATGCAAGGCTGGCTGGGGATGATCGATCTGGGTATGGACGCGGTACATTCAGAAACGGTCCCAGAGACATTGATCCAGATGACCGAACTCCTGCCAGGCGTTTTCGCAGCTGCCGAGGACCGTTTGCCGATGTTCCTGGAATTCTGGCTGCAGGCCAGCCGGGACGAGACGGTCTGGAAAGCGGTGATCGCGCCGTACCGGCATTACCAGGAGCATTTCGCCAGGTTGGTTGAAAAAGGGATCACAGAAGGCTCGCTCAAACCGACCGACTCGCAGGTGGCCGCACAGGTGATTGTTTCAATGGCGGTGGGACTGGTGCTGCAAGGTGTACTCGATCCACACAGCGCCAACTGGGAAAAAACCGCCCGGGAAAGCATGCGAATATTAATGAATGGCTTGGCTTGTTAAGGAGGAGGACTCGATGATTCTTGTTACCGGTGCGACCGGACATATAGGTAACGTGTTGGTGCGCAAGCTGCTGGCGCAGGGCGAAAAGGTGCGCGCCCTGATATGGCTTGGTGAAGACACCACTCCGCTCAAAGGCCTGGATGTAGAGCAAGTGGTTGGAGACGTACTGGACCCGGCTTCACTCGAGCCGGCCATGTGCGGTGTAGAGACTGTCTACCACCTGGCAGGCATCATTTCCATTATGCCTGGAAAGAACCCATTCGTCTGGAAGGTAAACGTGGAGGGCACGCGCAACGTGCTCGAAGCTGCGCGGAAAGCGGGTATCCGGCGGCTGATTTACACCAGTTCCATCCATGCCATCGCACGCGCCCCATACGGTGTGATCATGGACGAATCGCTTGGGTATGACCAGAACAATCCTTACGGCGAATACGACCGTTCGAAAGCCGCCGCCAGCCTGGAGGTGCAGAAAGCCGTTGCCAGGGGTTTGGATGCGGTGATCGTCTGCCCGACGGGCGTCATCGGCCCGTATGATTTCCGTGGCTCGGAAATGGGCGAGGTCATCCGCTGCGCATCCGAAGCGCAAACGATGCTTTACGTGGAGGGCGCCTATGATTTCGTGGATGTGCGGGATGTGGCGGATGGCTTGATTGCCGCCAATAAACACGGTCGGAAAGGTGAAAGTTACATCCTTAGCGGGCAGAAACTTTCGGTGAGCTATATGCTGGAAACGGTGTGCGAAGTGACCGGAAAGGCCTTTGCCAGGATCAAAATTCCCTTCTCACTGGCTGAGTGGGCTGCCAGGTACACGCCCTGGTACTATGAGCGGACAAAATCCAAGCCGCGTTTCACACCCTACTCCCTGGAAGTGTTGCAGAGCAATTCAAACATCAGCAGCAAGAAAGCGCTGAAAGAATTAGGTTATAAGCCGCGTCCGGTTTACGAGTCGATCGCGGATACGGTACGGTGGTTCCTGGAGAACCGGCGCGCGAAGTCAACTACCTAGTGGAACATGAACAACCAATGGAAAGATAAGCTGGCGGTTGTTACCGGGGCCTCCTCCGGGATCGGGGAAGCGGTTGCCCGCAAGCTGGCCTCCCAGGGATTTCGGGTGGTGTTGGTGGCACGCCGCCGTGAGCGACTGGAGAGGCTGGCCGAAGAAATCCGCGTAGAAGGCGGAAGCGCACGGATCATCACGGCTGACCTGACAAGCGAAACTGATCGGGCGCGTCTGTGCGAGCAGGCCGGCCCGGCCGACGTGCTGATCAACAACGCCGGTTTGGGTTGGTATGGCTATGGCGATGAGATGAGCTGGAAAACCGCCCGGGAAATGTTACAGGTCAACATTGAAGCAGTGGTGCAGTTGAGCCTGGCCTGCCTGGCGAAAATGCGTAAGCGCAACAGCGGGCATATCATCAACATTGGTTCCATCTCGGGCAGCCTGCCCAGCCAGGGTGTTGCGCTTTACGGAGCAACTAAATCCTTCCTGGACAACTTCAGCACTGCCCTGCAACGCGAACTGACCGGTACGCGCGTCCACGTTAGTGTAGTGCGGGCCGGCCCTGTAAAGACCGAATTTGGTGAGGCAGCGCTCTTGCACGAAAACGGATCCCACCTCCCGACCGAAAAGATGGGGATAACTGCAGAGAAGGTGGCGGAGCGCATCTGGACTCTGATCCGGCGCCCGCGCCGGTTCATCTATGTGCCGGATTATTTACGACTGGTGCCCTGGTTGGAACTGTCGTTTGGGTGGATCATCGACCGGATGGGGCCATTGTTGTTGAAGAAGCAAAGATCCGGAGCCTAAACATCTGCCCGGCACTAGAGTAGTGCCGGGCAGTATCTATTTATAACGGCAATCAGGCGCTCCCGGCGACGCTCATCTCGGGGATCAAAATATAGGGGGCATGGAAGGCAAACACAATCTAAATTGATAGTATACGATTACAGCTGTGGGAATTAAAAAAAGCCACAGGCGATTACTGCCAATGGCTATTTTCAGGATTGGGATCGGTTAAGAAACGAACCCTAATTTGCTTTGGGCTCAGGACGCAAGTGAAAGATTTCCGGAGACGCTTTGCAGGTACACCTTGACTCCCCCGCCCTGTACATCAATGGTCTGGCTGCCGTTGTGCCGGGATACGGAGGTAGCGGGTAATTTTGTGGAGAGCTGGCCGCTGATGGCATGGAGTTCGGCAGCACAATGCGTTTCAGGGGGCACCAGAAGTTCCACATTTCCAGAGACGGAATTGAAGCGGTACGGCCCTGCGCCAAAAGCTGTCTGGTAATGCATCCCGCCGCTGACCGTGGAGGCCTCGACTGATGGCAGGTTTGATTCTCCCAGCGAAACATTCCCTGAGACTGTATCCAGGTGCAAAGCTCCGTTTATACGCTTTCCAGAAACTTTGCCGCTGACCGTATTCAGACGCAGGTCACCGTTCAGGTCTGCCAGTTCCATTGACCCGCTGACGGTCTTGATCTTCATAGGACCGGTCAGGCTGCGCAGAGCCAGCTCGCCACTGACAGATTGGAAGGAGAACTCACCCTCAAATCCCTCGGCGAGAATCTCACTGCTGACGGCGTTGATCTTGAGGAAACAATTGCGCGGCGCCTGGACCACGTAGTCGACGCGGCAGGGAAAAGAGCCGAAGAGCCAGCTCCACGCGCCTTCCGGGAAGCGGGTGGCCACCCTGACAGTCCCATCTGCTTCCTGGGAGAGTTCGATCTCGGTCCGTGAGCTATCGCCGGAGTGCGCATCCTTCGTGGCTGTCACGTGGATCACACCATCCTGGCCCGGGCGGATTTCAATGGAGCCGCGGATGTTGCTCAGGTTCAGATGAGCGGGAGATGCGACCATAAAGGTTTTTTCAATTATTTCAGACATAAGAGACTCCTGTTGTGCCTGGTTTGCTTATCGTCCCTATTATCGCACCGGTGCGATTATTTTGCCTATCGATTGGCTATCAAGGCCCTTTAATTTCAAGGCAAAGAAACAATCAAACCCACATTCCGCACCAAAAAAGACTGTTTTGTTGAATTATTTTAAGGCCAGAATTGGCGAAAATGAAACCGGAACGAGGCAATTTAGCCTGCAATTACTGGATATGCGTCCTGCGCAGAGTAGCGGAAGGTTAAGTTTGGTTAAGCAATGCACCGGAAAGCCATTTTAGGCGATCGTGTTATGAAGAAAGTATTGCCGCTCCGTCAAAATTACTAAGGAATTCCTTTCTGGATTGCCAAAAAACAGAAAACACTCCCACAGGTACGGAATGTGGGTTTTATGCTCCTTTAGGCGTGTTAGTGATAATCATGTACCGACAAAATAATTGTTATGCACCGACAAAATAATTGTTTTAGAATTTTCTTATCGGAATGGACATCGTAAATCCTAAAATTGGTTCCACAATTTTTAATTTGCAAAATCGTTCATACGTGCGCCACCTATTACCAGAGGGATATAATTGCCTGTTTTACGGGCTTGTTCACCTGAAAACCTGCTTCCAATCGAGGTTTACACACTAGAGCAGAAACAAAAAAATTAAATTCCGTGTTTGGCCGTGAAATTTTCTTTATCAAATTTCCCTTAAGTTAAAACCCAGCTTGCGCTCAGTTAGGGGGTGAGTAACAATTTTGGACCTGTTCGCCAAGCAAGCGGATGATCTGTAGGTGGTTCGGACTCAAGTTGAGCACCTTGCGCTGTAGCACCTGCTCGTCCTGCATGATCAAGAGCAGATCGATCCCTTCGAACATCTGGAATACCCAGCGCATGGTTGGGGTTTGTGTTGGCTTACCAGTCTGGGAAGGGATGGTGACATTCTCTTGTTTCAAGCGCAAACGCAGTTGTCGTTCGGCCAGAGCAAAGATCAACAGGGCCAATCCCATCACCATGATCAAGGCCATGATGCGTGCCGGGCTTTTGAGAAAGAGACTATGTGCAAAGAACAGGGGATCTTTGAGAAAACGAAAGCCGCGTTCCACTGAGACACTCTGTTCTTTGTAGTGGGACAGTATCTCGCTGGCAGGCAGGGCCTGAGCATCTATTTCATTGGTAGCCAGGATGAATTTGCCGAAAGTCAAGCATATTTTCTCCAAGGCGGCTGGGTTCGGATTGAGTGTCCCCCGCAGTTGATAGCTGAGCACCTGTCGTTGATCTTTTGGACCCGGACGGCCGGGGCGAGCATATCGGCTGCGGGTTTCCAGGCTGGCTTGCACCTGGTGATAGTGCAGTTTTTGATTGAACTGGGCTAAGGCTTGTTCAGCATCTGCCTGGCAGTTGAATCTCTGCTGCATCAATTTGCGCCATTGGATCCCCACAGTCTTTAGTTCTTTGGCCTGTTTACGCTCCAATCCCCGTTCTTCGCGCTGCTGCGCCGCTTGCGAATACACAACCAGCCATCTTTGCCGAATACCCCCGTATTGGCTGGCTACTTCTTTGCCCCAATAGCCTTCTTCCAGCGGCTGCATGTCCGTTTTGGAGGTTTCAACTACCAATTCCTTGGCCTGTTTGAGCGTCTCCGGCACGCGCGTCAGCCAGCGGATCTTCTCCATTGCCTTCAGGTTATCTTCTGAATAGCCTGCACTGTCCATCACATAATAGGGCTGTTCAGTTTCGCCAAGCGCCTTACAGTATGCCTGCACCGTCCTGGGAAAGCTCACCCGGTCACTGCTGTCCCCATCCAGAGCTTCCAGCCAGATCGGAATGGACGAAGCCTGACTGGTGATCAATGTCACCACCGCTTGCTTCAAATCCGGACGATGATCCTTCGAATACCCCTCCGTGATCGTGATCAGCTTGCCAGCCTCATCACTTTCCCCTGCTCCCACCTCGTACTCGCCATGTACATGCAAACTGCTGCTGTCCAAATGCACAAAGCGATGCTCAATCCCATACACTTCCAGTGCCCGGCTGGCCACCCCCGCAAATACCTCCGTCACCCCAGCTGCGTACAGGTCGTCCAGTCCTCGCCCCAGCGTATCATCGTTCAGTTCCGCCGCACTCACTTCTTCTCCGACCAGAACATCCACTGGCCGGTTCTTCAGATAATCCGGCACCAGGTACAGCGCTCGGCTGGTGAACCCCAGCGCATTCAATACCAGCGCCTGTACTGCCCGCCCACAGCTCACCTTCCGTTCACTCGGCTTTACCAACTGATTCACCTGCTCAATCAGTCCAATTTCCCGGCATACCCCAGCCACAATTCCTAAATGATCCATCCTGCGCGTCTCATATCGCTCCATCCCCCTAGCTTACTCCATAATTCCCCCTCTTGTCCATTTCTGGGTGCGGAATGTGGGATCAAATTGTCGTGCCCACTAATTATAGAGAAATTATCGCTCTCATTTAGAAATATAACTTACATATTACCTACACAATTTAATAACCGCCTGTTTACAGCGGTTTACTATACTTTACATGGAAAAAAGATCATTCTTTATGTGAGGTGAAACATGACATCGATTGTCTCCGAAAATCCAGCAAGAAAAATTCCAAGCCGTTCCAAAGTTGCAGGAATGCCCAAGCCAGTATTTTGGATTG
>JADGQB010000047.1 GCA_017882145.1 Anaerolineales bacterium | reverse complement strand
CTGCGCTACCTGGGCCCTTTTAAAGTCGGGATGACGCTGGTGTTCATCTTCGTCCTGATCTTTACCTTCCTGGGATTGGTCGGCCCTTACCTGATGGGCGTCGCCATCGACAAGTTCATTTCGACCAAGCAGGTGGCCGGCCTGGCGATTGTGGCAGTGTGGATGCTGGTGGTATATCTCTTAAACAACTTGTTCCAGGCCATTGCCAACTGGCTCATGTCTGATATTTCCCAGCGCGCCCTCAAGCAGATGCGCAAGGACCTGTTCACACACCTGCAGAGGCTGCCGATCGCGTTCTTTGACCGGAACCCGGCCGGCGAGCTGATGAGCCGGCTGACCAACGATATCGATGCCATCAACCAGGCCGTATCGCAAAACGTCACATCCCTGATCGCCAGCGTGCTGACGATGTTCGGGATCCTGGTGGCCATGTTCATCCTGGACCGCTGGCTGGCGCTGGCCTCCGTGCTGGTCCTGCCGATCATGTTCTGGTTTACCCAGTTCGTAGCCCGCTACACCCGCAAAGGCTTCCGCGAACTGCAGAAGCAGCTGGGAGAAATGAACGGCGTAATGGAAGAGTCGCTCAGCGGTGAAAAGGTCATCAAGGCCTTCCGCCGGAACGACTCGGTGGTGGAGACTTTTCGTGAGCGCAACCAGTCTGTCTTCAAGGCAGGAGTCTACGCCAACAGCTATGCCCTGCTGCTTATGCCGCTGACCAACGTGCTGGGCAACTTCTTCGTGATCGTCCTGGCAGGATTGGGCGGTTGGTTGGCGCTGCGCAACCTGGTAAGCGTGGGCATTATCGCTACCTTTATCAGTTACGGGCAGAACTTCACCAATCCGCTGCGCCAGCTGGCCAACCTGTATAACTCGATCCAGGGGGCCCTGGCCGGAGCCGAGCGGGTTTTCGAGGTGATCGATACCCCGGCCGAGGTGGATGACGGGCCGCAGGCTGTGGCGCTGGACTCGCTGCACGGCGACGTGCGCTTCGATAATGTCAATTTCGAATACCGCCCGGGTATGCCGGTGCTCAAGGATATGTGCCTGGAGGCCAAACCGGGCCAGATCTTTGCCCTGGTCGGTCCGACCGGAGCGGGCAAAACGACCATCATCAACCTGCTGACCCGTTTCTACGAGATCAACGCCGGCAGGATCAGCATCGACGGCCGGGATATTCGCGATATCCGCAAAGCCGACCTGCGGCGTGAACTCGGCCTGGTGCTGCAGGATACCTTCCTGTTCTCGGATACCGTCATGGAAAATATTCGCTTCGGCCGGTTGGAAGCCACGGATGAAGAGGTGATCGAAGCGGCGAAAATGGCGGATGCCGACCATTTCATCCGGCAACTGCCGCACGGCTACGAAAGCCTGCTCTCGGAACGCGCCAGCAACCTCAGCCAGGGACAGCGCCAATTACTTTCGATCGCCCGTGCGATCCTGGCCAACCCGGCCATCTTGATCCTGGATGAGGCCACCAGCAGCGTGGACACGCGCACGGAAGCGCGCATCCAGAAGGCCTTGCTGCGCCTGATGTCCGGCCGCACCAGCTTTGTGATCGCCCACCGCCTGAGCACCATCCGGGACGCAGACCATGTGCTGGTGATAAACAACGGCGAGATCGTCGAGCAAGGCAACCACCAGGAATTGCTGGATAAGAAGGGCTTCTACCATCACCTGTATCTCAGCCAGTTCAAGGGACAGGCAATTTAGCTAAATTGATGTTGTAACATTTCGGCTAAAGGGGAAAAAACTTCACCACAAAGGAAAGCAAAAGAAAATTTATTACCCGGTTGGATGGTACAGCCGGCTAATATATTTAAATTTGCACGCGCGCATGGATGAAAACGACCAGGGACAGTAGAGAACAGGCGAATCCGCAAAGGGTGAGAGCGATATTCCTTGTATAATAGATGTCAATCCAAAAAAGCTTGAGGATGCCCGCATGCCTGATCTAACGCCCATCGCCGACCCTGCCGCCTGTGTAACCGGCCCGCACGTACGCTTCACAATTCTGACTGAGCGCTTGCTGCGGCTCGAATACAGCCCCACCGACCAGTACGAGGATCGCCCATCCCAGGCATTCTGGTACCGTCAACAACCCGTACCGCAATTCAGCTCGAAGATAACCGATAAGACCGTCGAGGTCGAGACAGAGTTCCTGAAGCTGGAATACCGCCTGGGCCAGGGCGGCTTCCGACGTTCCACGCTCTCGATCCATCTCAAACAATCCGGGAAAACCTGGCGCTATGGGATGCGTTCGAAAGGCAACCTGGGAGGCACTGCCCGGACTCTGGACAGCATTGCCGGGAAGACCCGCCTCGAGCCGGGACTGGTCTCCCGCTCAGGTTGGGCGGTGGTTGACGACACGAATTCGCTTATATTCGACCCTTCAGGCTGGCTTACCCGCAGATCTACAAGCGGGAATATCGACCTGTACTTCTTCGGGTTTGGCAACGAATTCGCGGAGTGCCTGCGAGATTTCACGAAGATAGCCGGCCCAATCCCCTTGATCCCGCGTTACCTGCTCGGAAACTGGTGGTCGCGTTACTGGACCTATACCCAGGCCGAACTGCAAACCCTGGTGGAAGACTTCCGGAAGAACGATGTGCCGCTCTCGGTCTGCATGGTCGACATGGATTGGCATGTCACCAAAACCGGCAACGAGGCTTCCGGATGGACCGGGTACACCTGGAACCGGGATTTGTTCCCGGATCCGCCCGGTTTCGTAAGTTGGCTGCACAACCAGGGACTTAAAACCGCCCTCAACCTGCACCCGGCCGAGGGCATTTACCCACATGAAGATCAATTCGCCGAAATGGCTTTTTTTATGGGTCTTGACCCGGCGGTACAGAAGCCGATCCCTTTCAACGTGACCGGCAGGCGCTTTATGGAAGGGTACTTTAATATTCTGCTTCACCCGCTGGAAAAGATGGGGATCGATTTCTGGTGGCTGGATTGGCAACAAGGGAGCAAGAGCCAGATGCCGGGCCTCGACCCGCTGTGGGCCTTGAACCATCTGCACTTCCAGGACCTTGGCCGTGACGGTCACAAGCGGCCCTTTGTACTCTCGCGTTGGGGCGGGCTGGGTAACCATCGCTATCCGATCGGTTTCTCGGGCGATACGATCATCCGATGGAAATCGTTGAGTTTCCAGCCGCGCTTTACCGCCACGGCTGCCAACGTGGGATTTGGTTGGTGGAGCCACGACATCGGTGGGCACATGTGGAAGGAAGGCTCACCAGAGTTGTATGTGCGCTGGGTGCAATTCGGATTATTCAGCCCGATCCTGCGCCTGCATTCCTCCAACATGCCGGAGCTTGACCGGCGCCCGTGGAGCAAACCCGAGCGCTACTTCCAGGCCGCTCGGGAGGCGCTGCAGCTGCGGCATGCCTTCATCCCATATCTATACAGCATGGCCTGGCGGGCACACCAGACGGGATTGGCGCTGGTTCTGCCGATGTATTACGGAGATGTCTCAAAAGCGGCCTTTGCATGCCCGGACCAGTACTTCTTTGGGACCGAATTGATAGCCGCCCCGGTGGTGAAGCCGGCCCGCAGCAGAAAAGGTAGCATCCGCCAGCGGGTCTGGCTGCCAAAGGAAGCCTGGTTCAACTTCTTCAGCGGCAAGGAATTCCGGGGGGGCAGATGGCATACAATCCGGGCAACCCTGGAAGATATCCCGGTTTTCGCAAAAGCCGGGGCGATTGTGCCGCTCGGGCCCAAAACCGGGTGGGGTGGGGTGGGCAATCCAAAAACGCTCGATATTTATTTCTTCCCCGGCACTTCCAACCGCTTCGAGTTGTATGAAGATGACGGCGAGACAACCGGGTACCAGAATGGCGAGTATGCGCTGACAGTGTTCACGCTCGAAAAGACCGGGTCCGTGCTGACCTTCAAAATCGAACCAGTCTCAGGAGAACACAGCTTGATCCCCGCCAAGCGCCAGTACCGCCTGCATCTGCGCGGGGTGGATGCAAGCGTGACTTGCGACCACCCGTCAACTTACGATCCGGATACGCGCACGCTGGACCTGGAGCCAGTGGAACTGACTCCGGATGCGGGGCTGAGCGTTATATTCCAAAATTGTTCATGAGGAAGGTATCAGAGGCCCCAGAGGAACCAGACGCGACAGAGGTTCAAGCTGTACCTGAAGGATCAAGTGTAGCGCGGGGCAAAATGGCTTGGGGGAAAGATTGCCTTGCTAACCTTTATTGCCGGTTGACTTAATAAGACTAAAGGGGTATTGAACGGGTGAATACCACAGGGTATTAATATACACTGGTAGTTTCGTTATAATTAATTCGTGAAGTTCAGGGAGATACTTCCATGCTCCATCTACCCAACGGCACGGTCACCTTCCTTTTCACGGACATTGAAGGCAGTACAAAAATTGCCCAGAAATATCCTGATCAATGGGAAGCATTGCGCCAGCGGCATCATGCCATTTTGCACACGGCCATCGAATCCCACGATGGGATCATCTTTCAAGACGAAAGAGACCGGCTGGACGATCAACCCTGAAACCGTCGCGACGGCTTTATCTGCGAAGAAGAACCCGGCGGCAGAAAACCAGCTGGCTGCCACTGGAAGCTGGCGGGAAAGCCGATTGATGGAACGCTATACAGAGAAATTGTTCAATAACATCCTGATCCCACTGAGCGGCGATCCGTCAAGCTGGGAGACTTTGGAACAGGCATTCGTTATCGCCAGGCACGAAGGTGCACGACTGAACGGTCTGCATGTGGTCGGCTCGTCCAAAGCCCGCGATAGTGCATTTGCGCTTGAAGTGCAGGAAAAATTCAATGACCTGTGCGCGCAGGCCAGGGTCAAAGGTGCGCTGGTCGTCGAAGCCGGCGATATTGTCCAAAAAATAAACGAACGGACCAGGCTGGCAGATCTGACAGTCCTGAAAATTGTCAACCCGCCGCTGGGAGGGCTGGCGAGTCTGAAGTCGCCATTCCGGTCGATCATTAACGCTGCCTCCGGCCCGCTACTTGGGCTTCAAGGAAAAGCGAGCCCCCTGGACCGGGCACTCGTGGCTTTTGACGGCAGCCCCAGATCGAAGGAAGCTCTCTTTGTGGGAGCTTACCTGGCCGAACAATGGAAAACAGCTTTGACGGTTTTTACCGCCCTTGAAGACGGTCGCCTTTCCCCGTCCGTGCAGGATTTAGCCCGCCGGTATCTTGAATTCCATGAGATCGAGGCGGAATTTATGCTGGCAAATGGATCCGCGCAGGCGTTGGGGAAGGCTCTAAGCGCAGGCGGATTTAATCTCCTGCTTTTGGGGAGCTATGGCAGTTCTGTCATCCGGGAGGTGTTCATTGGGAACACGCTGGATTTTGCCCTGCGCGAATCGGAGGTGCCGATTTTTATTTGCCGGTGAACCGGGATCGAAGAATTTGCTTGCCTTTTCCAGGGACATACTATATACTCACTTAGTGAGTATATATGCCTGAGAGTCCCGATTCCCACCGCTCGCGCAGCCCGGAATTTGCACTGCTTGGATTCCTTTATTCAGAACCCAGCCATGGTTACGACCTGCACCGCCGGCTGGTGGCAGAATTGGGTCATAACTGGCATGTTAGCCAGAGCCAGACATACGCCATCCTGAAAAGGCTGGAAACACAGGGGTCCATTTCAGCAACGACAGTTGAACAGGAAAAACTTCCAGCTATCCAATTTCTTAAAATCACCCCGGCGGGACGCAAGCGCTTTGAAACCTGGCTTGAAACCTCCTCCGGAAGCAGCGTGCGCTCAGTACGGCTGGAATTCATTTCCCGCTTATATTTTGCCGAAAAATTCGCTCCTGAGAAAATTTCCCCAATGTTTGACGCACAGACTGCCGAGGTACAAAACGCGCTGGGCCGGCTCGAAGCGGCCCTGGCAGGGCTGCCGGACGGGCAAAAATTCAACCGCCTGGGCCTGCAACTTCGCATCCGGCAGCTCAATTCCATTCTGGATTGGTTGGTCGAATGTCGGAAGGCATTCTAATTTTATTCTTTATAGGTTTATCAAATTATGAAGCACTTTGCTCTTGCCCCCCTTCTGGTCACGGTGCTATTGGCCGCGTGTGGAACGGCTGAGAGGCCGCAACCAACTCCTGCGCCTCAAGCCCGTACGCTGACCGTCTTTGCCGCCGCCTCATTGACAGATGCATTTACCGAGATCGGCAGGAACTTCGAAGCCGCCCACCCGGGCGTCACCGTCAGCTTCAACTTCGCTGGATCGCAGACCTTGCGCACGCAGCTCGAACAGGGTGCAGTGGCGGACGTTTTTGCCTCGGCCAACCAGACCGAAATGGATACGCTTGTGAAGGACACACTGGTCGCGGCAAATTCCGCGCAGGTCTTCCTGACCAACAGCCTTTTGGTGATCCTGCCAGCCAATAACCCCGCCAACGTTCAGACGCTAAAGGACCTGAGTCGCCCGGGCTTGAAGCTGGACCTGGCCGACACAACCGTGCCCGCCGGAAAATATGCCCGCCAGATCCTGGCAAGCCTGGATAAAGACCCGGCTTTAGGCCCTAATTTCAGCACCCAGACACTGGTGAATGTGGTTTCCAATGAAACCGACGTCAGGCAGGTGGTGGCGAAAGTCCAGCTGGGCGAGGCGGACGCCGGGATTGTCTATGCTTCGGATGCGGTGGCAGTGCCGGAGCTGAAAACAATCGAAATCCCGGCTGCGGACAACGTGATCGCGAAATACCCAATTTCCGCTTTAAGCAAAGCCCCCCAGCCTGACCTGGCCGCCAGCTTTATCGCTTACGTGCTTTCAACGGATGCCCAGGCTACCCTTAAGAAATGGGGGTTTACCCCGATTGCGCCCTAAACCGTGAGCCCACAGAACCGTTTCACGCGCTGGATAACCACGCCAGTCTGGGTTTTCATCCTGCCCAGCCTGGTCTTGTTGGTTTTGCTCGGACTGCCGATCTTTGCCGTCTTCTGGAAATCCGCCGGAACCGATTTTTTCACCTATGCGCTGGCTCCTACGGCGCTTTCGGCCTTGCGGCTGAGCCTGCTGACCAGCAGCCTGTCGACCCTGCTGGCAGTGGCCGCCGGGATGCCGCTGGCGTACATCCTGGCGCGCTGGAAATTCCACGGAAAGACCGCCCTTGAGCTGTTGGTCGACCTGCCGGTCGTCCTGCCGCCCTCAGTGGCGGGCCTGGCGCTGCTGATCGCGTTTGGAAGGCAGGGCGTTTTCGGTCAGTGGCTGGTACCGTTGGGAATCAGCCTGCCTTTCACCACAGCAGCCGTCGTCATGGCGCAGACCTTTGTGGCAGCGCCGTTATTCGTCCGTTCGGCCAAGGGTGGGTTTGTAGAGATCGACCCGCAGCTCGAGGAGGCTGCCTACGTCGAGGGGGCCAACGAACTGCAATTATTTCGCTTTGTCATGCTGCCCCTGGCCTGGCGTTCCCTGCTGGCCGGAACCATCCTGACCTGGACCCGCGCCCTGGGTGAATTTGGGGCGACCATCCTGTTTGCCGGAAACCTGATCGGAAAAACCCAAACCATGCCGTTGGCAATTTATCTCGGCCTGGAACGCAGCCTGGGGGTGGCACTGGCGCTCTCAGTGATGCTCGTGATCGTGTCGGTGATCCTGCTGGGGGTGCTCAGACAGTTGGAAAAGAAAGTGCACAACTCATGAACGCGGTCTTAAGAGCGTCTTTTTTGACAAAATAAAGAGTGCATATTCAAACCAGGATCTTTGTCGAAAATGTTACTTTCGTAAGAGAAGATATAATCCGGATCAGCAAATGAGGTTCCTCTGAGAAGATCCAGGATCTATCCGGCTTTGCAAGCCTTGCTGGCCGCCGTATTGTTCGGCGCCTCCGCGCCCCTTTCCAAGCTCCTGCTTGGTGAGGTGCAGCCCATTCCCCTGGCTGCTTTCCTGTATCTTGGAAGCGGCACAGGCGCTTTTTTGATGCTTTTATTCCAACGTCTGCGGAATGCAGGCCGGGTGGAAGAGGCGCAAATCAGCCGGAGCGATCTGCCCTGGCTGGCAGGCGCGCTGCTGGCCGGCGGGGTGGCTGCACCCATCCTGCTGCTTTTCAGCCTGAACCGCACCCCCGCTTCCACCGCCTCGCTGCTGCTCAATTTCGAGAGTGTCGCAACCACCCTGATCGCGGTGTTGTTTTTTATGGAATCGATCGACCGCCGGATTGCCTGGTCGATTGGGTTGGTGACGTTGGCCAGCATCCTGCTCTCATGGACTGGTAACAAATGGGGCCTTTCGCTGGGCGCGTTGGGTGTGATCGGGGCTTGTTTCCTATGGGGCCTGGATAATAACTTTACACGCCATATTTCTGCCAAGAATCCGCTCATCATCGTTGGCATCAAAGGCCTGGGAGCCGGAACTTGTTCCCTGGGCCTCAGCCTGCTCCTGCGGCATCCAATGCCCGGGTTGAGGTATGCCCTGCTGGCAATGTTGTTGGGTGCGATCAGTTATGGGATCAGCATCCAATTATTCATTCTGGCCATGCGTGCCCTGGGGGCGGCGCGCACCAGCACCCTGTTCGGTACTGCTCCCCTGGTTGGCGTAATCCTTTCCATTTTTATTCTGCGTGAAACGCCGACCCTTCTATTCTGGGCTGCGTTACCTTTCATGCTGGCCGGAGCCTGGCTGATGCTGACCGAAAATCACGACCACCACCACACCCACGCGCCGGTGGAACACAACCATCGTCACACGCACCCTGACGAGCATCATCTGCATGTTCATCCGGAAAATGTGCCCCTGGTGAACGGCTCCCACGCCCACGTTCATTTTCATGAACCTTTGGTACACGACCACGCCCATGCCCCTGATTTACACCACCGGCATCGGCATGCCGACCATCACTGAGCAGCAGCTCCCATGAACCTGAGACCGCCTGACTGGCGGTTTTTTATTTCATATTCCCTGGGAAGTATAAATCCGGTTTCTTGACAGATTCTTGAAGTCTTTTGGCCTTTTTTTGCCGGCCGCTTGATGCTTCCGTTTGTACAATCCAACTTGACATTTTCTTGAAACCAAACGACTCTTTTTTGCCGTGCAATTGACATGCGCTTCTGGAAAATGCCTGTGTTACCGAAATTCCGTAGATGGATGGACATGCATCCAAATAATGAGGCGGGCAGGTCTGCCAAATAAGGATGGCTGAAACATTGATACGCATATTAGTGGTTGATGATGAGCGCCCCATTCGCAGGTTCCTGAACGCTTCTCTGGGTGGCCAATACACGGTGCTGGAAGCCGCCACCGGCGAAGAAGCCCTCAGCATGGCAGTCTCCGGGCGGCCGGATGTCATCATCCTGGACCTGGGGCTGCCGGATATGGACGGGGTGGAAGTCACCCGGCGGCTGCGCGAGTGGACCCAGATCCCGATCATCGTCGTCTCGGTACGCGACCAGGAAGAAAACAAGATCGCCGCGCTGGACGCCGGCGCGGACGATTACCTGACCAAGCCCTTCGGGGTGGGCGAACTCACCGCCCGTGTGCGCGTGGCCTTGCGCCGCAGCGCCGCCCCCGAGGCGGAACCGGTCTTCCAGAAGGATGACCTGCTGGTGGACCTGGCCAAAAGGAACGTGCTCAAACAGGGCCAGGCCGTCAATCTGACGCCAACCGAATACGACATCCTGCGCATGCTGGTCCAGCACGCCGGGAAAGTGCTGACCCATGAGCAGTTGATCCGCTCGATCTGGGGCAGCGCGAGCGCCGGCGATGAAGAAGATTCGCACCTGTTGCGCGTGAACGTCAGCAACCTGCGCCGCAAACTCGAACCCGACCCCTCCCGTCCGCACTTCATCGTGACCGAACCGGGGGTGGGTTACCGGCTCAAGACCACTTAAAAATATCCCTGGCTTTCCAAATGTCAATGATTTGTAAAACAACCTACCCTCAAGGATAACTATGCTTTTCTCCATTGCGCTTCTGATCGTGATTGTCTTCCTGGCATTCAAAGCCTCCCCGATTGAAAAGAAGGATCACGCCGCCATTCACGGCGCCGGGCAGATCGGTTTACTGGCAGCCGTAGCCCTGTTTGGCGTGGATTACTTCACCTCGTTCTATTATGGGACGGGTGAATTGATGAGCGCACTCCACCCTTACGGCCTGCAACATTATGGCTATATTGCTGCGGGCGTTATTGCTGTCGCCAACATTGTCTTCGGTGCATTATATATGTTCTCGCTCGGCCCTTTTAACGAAGGCGGCGGATCCTATACCGCCTCGATGCGTTATCTCAAGCCAACCCTCAGCTTGATTGTGGCCGTGACACTCATCGAAGACTACGTGCTAACCATCGTCGTCTCCGCCCTCTCAGGCGCAGATCAGTTACTCTCCATCCTAAACGCCTACAACACGCATTGGATCTACCACTTTGCAATTGGTGCTTTCCTGGCGCTTGTGACCTGGTATTTGACTATCCGCGGCCGGGGTGAGTCGGCACGCATCGTATTTGTCGGCCTGGGAATCTTTGTGATGCTCACGATCACCATGGCGGTCGGCCTGTTTATAGCCCACTACAAGGGGGTAGCTGCAATACCGCCCAGCGCGGTTCCCCTGCCTGCCACAATCGGGCAGGCATTGTTGCACATCCTGACTGCCTCGATGAAAGGCATGGTCGCCCTTTCCGGCTTGGAGGCCATGTCGAACGGTATCCAGTTTGTCATAAAGGAAGATGTGGCCCTGGTGAAATGGGGCAAGAAGAAATTACCCAAGCTGAATAAACTCTGGGAATTCTACAGCGGGAAAACCGGCATCGGGCGTTTCGTGCAGACCGCATTCCTTTTCTACGGTGGCCTGACGACCTTCTTCCTGACTTTCTTTGCCATCCGTTTCGATGTTTTTGATGGCTCGTTGGGCCGCAGCCTGGTTGGAAACCTGTCGTTTATTGGCTTCTCGCAAATCCCTGGAGGGGTCGTTCTCTATTGGGCCTACCAGATCCTGGCAGTGGCCTTGCTGGCAGCAGCCTCAATGACTGCTTTACAAGATGCCCAGGCCACCGAGTGGCGGGATGTGGCCATCGGCGAAATCCCGGAAATAATCATCTATCGCGATAAGCGTGGTACCTTTACCCGTTCGGTAACGATTACCTTCGCCGTAGCAGTCCTGATCATGCTGTTGGTACGCGGCCAGACCACCCTGGCGGCGCCATTCTACGGTGTAGGGGTGTTCATGCCGATCATGGTAATGGGGTTGGCAGTCCGCCAGCACATGCTGCAGAATTATAAAGGCCGGACCCGTACATGGGGTGCCTTTGGAGCAGGCGCTGCGGCTGCACTATCGGCCACGGTCTTTGTTGGGCAGATCGTCGGCAAGTGGGAGGAAGGCGGCTGGATCCGCTTGATATCCTTTACCACGCTGTTCACGGCTGCGCATCTGGTCCTACTCTCGCCGATTGGCTACCGCGATCCCAAGCAGATCCACCGCATTGTGCGCCAGAAGGCCCGCATCCAGGGTGCCATGGGCTCCATTGTTGAGTGGCAGGCACTTAAGATGCAGGAGTACCGCTATGCTTTGTTGGTAGGAATTGCCCGCTTCTTTGAACTGTTCGGCATCCGCCGTCCGTTAAGGTATGAGCCTCCGGTCGTTGCCGGAGACTACATCCATGCCTTGCATGTTGACCACCCGGATGCACCCTCCATCCTTGAACAATATCTAGGCGACAATCCAACCACTCCCAAGCTGGGTGGCGCGCCAAAGCAGACCGCACCCGGGAACGAAGAGGGCAAGATCGAACCGTAGGGCGAGATTCATCTCGCCCTGCCAACCCATACTGGATCGAAAAGCTTGACGGCATCAGTCGTCAAGCTTTCTTATTACTGGTTGGTTCACGCTTGGCCTTTCTTTTTCTCTTTTTTGTCGCCTCGCAACCCTCACGCAGGATTTCAAGCCCGCTCGAAGCTTCCGGCGAAATCACTGCGGTGATCCGCATATGCTCTTCCAGGCGCGTGTTGGCTTGGGGAACCCATTCGCGTTTTCCGTCTGAACAGCGCACCAGGATACATCCGGCCGGCAGCCCCAGCGAACGGATTTCGCGGCCCATAAAGGGCGCATCCGGTTGGATGATAAAATCCACCACCACCGGCCTGTCAAGTAGAATCTTATCCCCGGCCCGTTTCAAGTCCCGTTCCAACAAAGCTTCATAAATTGGTAATTCCTTCAGGAATTCGGCCACAGCATAAGCGCAGAAACAGGCCACCAGCAGAGGCAGCATCTGGGAATAATTGCCCGTCATTTCGACAATCAGCATAATGCCGGTAATTGGAGCGCGCACGATCGCGGCAAAATAGGCTGCCATCCCCACGACTGCAAAGACCGCCGGGATCGGCACAATGGCCGGCGCCAGGTTGTGCGCAATTTGTCCAATTGCCAGGCCAATCAATGCGCCCAATACCAACAGTGGCGCAAAAATACCCCCCGGAGCACCGCTCCCATAACTGCTGGTAGTCAGCAAAAAACGGATGACAAAAATAAGCGGGATGGCAACCAGCAGTAGGTCGCCATTCAAGACCGAATCTGCCAACGAATTTCCACTGCCAATCATGTGCGGAGAAAACCATCCGACCAGTCCGATGACTGCACCGGTAAGGGCGGCCGCTGGTAGCACAAACCGACCAGGTAGCCGTGCATACAGACGAACGGCAGCCAGCAGCCCGCGATTGAAGAGCACGCCGAATAAGCCGGCCATTACCCCCAGCACGGCGAATATCGGCAGGGCACTCAGCGGTGGCATCGGGTAACTGGGCACTTTGAAGACCGGGAACTGGCCTGCCCCGATCCGCACAACGATATCCGCAACCGCAGCGGCGATAAAGACCGCCCCAAATACGATTGGATGAAAGTCGCGCCGGACTTCCTCGAGTACAAAGATCAAACCGGATAGGGGTGCATTAAACGCCGCCGCCAGCCCGGCACCGGCACCGGCCGAGATCAAAGTCAGCCGTTCGCGCGGCGAAACTTTCAACCATCTTGAGACGGCATCCCCAACCGCGCCTCCCATTTGGACGGTCGGGCCTTCGCGTCCCAACGCCATTCCGCTCCCGATCGAAAGGATACCCCCGAAGAATTTTACCGGCAGGACCCGTTTCCAATCAAGTTTTCGAAAACGGTGTAAAACAGCTTCCAGATGCGGGATGCCGCTCCCGCTGGCTTCGGGCGCAAACCGTCGTGTAAGCGCCACCGAAATCCCTGCACCCAGCGCGCCGAACAGGATCGGGAAGATCCAACCCCACGCCGGCATGCGCTGTGCCCAGGCAATTAATCCGTTCCGCAATGCATCCGCCCCTGTCAGTGCCGCCCTGAAACCCAGAGCCACCGTCCCCGCACCAAGCCCAACCAGTGCCGCCCGCGGGAAGATCCAGCGGCGCTGTTGACGAATATCGAGGTATTCCTGAATTTCTGACCGTTCTGCCAGGTTCTCACCGTCAGAAACTGGGGGCGGTTCTTCGGGAGGTTTATTTTTCGAGCTAGTGAGCGCAGCGATTTTCCTGGTCATGATTAAAGGAATCCATGTAAGATTTCGGTTAAGACACGGATTATTCCCAAGCGATTATTATATGCAACTTTGATTAATTAATCATAAAAACAATAGGATATGATAAACTTTTTCCCGATCATGTCTCCTTCCTCCAGCTTGCCTTCGAACTCGTAATCATCCTACTGGCCGCCAAAGTGGCCGGGTACATCAGCACGCGCCTCGACCGGAAGTTATTCATGAACTCTGATGCTGGCATAGGGGTAGGACACCAACAAGTCATAACCATATACCTGGAATCGCCTGTAGGATGACAAGTATGAGTCAGTTTGTTTCAACCGAAACCATCATCATCGAACTTCTCCTGGTTGTGACCGTGGTTGCATTGGCAGTCAGACGCTTCAGTATTCCATATACCGTGGCGCTCGTCGTTGTCGGCCTTATTCTTACCCTGCAATCCCCGCTGAATATTGAACTGACCCCGGAGTTGATCCTGGGGCTGTTCGTCCCACCACTGGTCTTCGAAGCAGCCTTTCATATCAATTTCAACGATTTACGCCGCAACCTGACTGGCATCCTGGTGCTGGCCGTGCCGGGAGTGATCCTGACGATGTTCATCGTTGGCGGACTATTGGCCATCGGGACTGAGCTAAGCCTGGTATCAGCCCTGGTTTTCGGGGCGTTGATCGCTGCTACCGACCCCGTATCGGTCGTCGCCATTTTTCGTACCTTGGGGGTCCCAAAACGCCTTTCGGTATTGATCGAAGGGGAGAGTCTATTCAACGATGGGACGGCGATCGTGCTCTTTAACCTTATACTGGCCGTCGCCCTGACCGGGCGCTTCAACCTGCTCACCAGCCTGGGGGATTTCCTGCGTGTGGCGGCTGGCGGAGTCCTGACCGGCCTGCTGTTGGGCTGGGGTATCTCCTACCTGATTGCACGCGTGGATGATTACCTGATCGAGACAACACTGACCACCGTCCTGGCCTTTGGTTCATACCTGCTGGCTGAACGCCTGCATTTCAGTGGAGTGCTGGCGGTGGTTGTGGCCGGGTTGATCAATGGCAATCTCGGTCCCAAAGGAATGAGTCCCACCACCCGCATCGTCCTGTTCAACTTCTGGGAGTATGTTGCCTTCCTGGCAAACTCACTCGTTTTCCTCTTGCTGGGTTTGCAAGTCAATATACCGTCATTGCTTTCCTCCTGGACATCCGTGCTTTACGCAATCCTGGCCGTTGTGGTGGCGCGTGCCGTCATCGTTTATGGCCTGGGATGGATCGTTAATAAATTCACGGACCCGGTGCCAAAACGATGGCTGCATGTTCTAAACTGGGGCGGGCTACGTGGCGCTATCACGCTGGCGCTGGTCCTCAGTCTGCCTGCCAACTTCGCGGATCGTGACCTGTTCCGCCTGATGGCGTTCGGCGTGGTGCTTTTCACCTTGCTGGCTCAAAGCACCACCATGCGTCCATTGATCCGCAAGCTCGGGATCATTACCCGTGATCCATTGCACATTGAATTTGAGAAGCGTCATGCCCGCCTGGCCTCCCTGAGGGCAGCTCTGAGCCATTTGGACAGCCGGCATCGGGAAGGACTTCTATCCACGCATGCCTGGGAAGCGCTGCAACCCGAATTTGACAGACGGATCGAGTCGTACGGTGATGAAGTGCGCCAGGCCCTCAAATCCGCACCGGACCTCGAGGCGGAGGAAATGGATATCGCCCGGCGTGAAGCTCTGCGTGCCCAGCGCAGCGCCTTGCTGGGCCTGTTGCGGGATGGCGTCATCTCCCAGGATGTTTACGAAGAATTGGGCATTGAAATAGACACCGAACTTGGCAAGGAAAGCCTGGAACAATTCCCCTTACCGGAGGATCTTAAGAAATGATCTGGGAGTGATTTTAATTTCTCGAGCACAAACCCAAACATTACATTCTGAAGGGAATTCCATGTGCCATGATCCCGCCGATCTGCCTGTAATTTTGCTTTACAACCTGGATCCCTCCTGGCCTCCAGCGGATATTCAAGAGATACTAAAACTTGTGGAAGACCTGGCAACCGGTCTATCGAAAGTGGGCCACCCCACACAGACCATCTGTTTGGAAGACGATAGACTTGAAAAAGCCTTGGCCGGTTGTGATCCTGCCCGGCATATCGTTTTTAACTGGTGCGAGGAAGTTCCTGGTATTCCTCGCAGCAGCGCCAGGGTGGCCCGCAAGCTGGAAGAACTCGGCTTTGTCTTTACAGGCGCAGACTCGCAAGCGCTGCTGTTCAGCCAGGATAAACCTGCAGTCAAGAAACGACTCATAAAACACAACGTTCCCACCCCTTGCTGGCAGGTCTACGATATAGCCGGGAGCCTGGAATGGGATTGTTTTCCTGCTATCGTCAAACCCGCCTATGAGCACTACAGTTGTGGCATCACGCATGAGGCGGTGGTGCATACCCGCCAGGAATTATCACAGCGACTCCCCCAGGTGGCCGAAATCTTCCGCCAGCCGGTGCTGGTGGAAGATTTCATCGACGGGCGTGAATTCCATGTGAGCGTGGTGGGTGATGGAAAATTACAGGTGTTTCCCATCGCCGAAATGGACTTCTCTGCCATTCGGGAAGACTCCGGCAGATTGTGCACCTATGATTCGAAATTTAACCCTGCATCTTCCGATTACCAGATGATTCAACTCCGCCTGCCGGCCGTCCTTTCCGTTGAGGAAAAGCTTACGTTGGACGAGACTGCCATCGCGGCTTATCGGGCAACCCGTTGCCGGGATTACGCCCGTCTGGATATCCGTCTAAGGAATGGCACTTTTTATGTGTTGGATGTTAACCCGAATGCTGATATCAGCCCGGATACTAGCCTGGCTCTTTCCGCCCAGTTGGCTGGTTATTCTCATGCTCAATTTGGAAGCTTGCTGGTGAACCTGGCTGCCCACCGTCACCCAGTGTTCGGCGGCGAAGATCCTAAACAAGCTCGGCAAATTTTTCCAACCATTGCGCCAGTTGTTTAGAAGCATAAGACGATACAATCATTAGCTTGTCTGGATTTGAAGGCATTATCTGACGGGGAAAAATGCTGTTCACTGCTGGACTTAAATAACAAAATCTATCCACCCAATGAGGAAAAGGCTTGGTGGGTGCGTTCTCCAATTAATAATCGGAAGGATATGATAAACTTTTCCGCGATCATGTCTCCTTTCCTGCAACTTGCCTTCGAACTGGTCGTCATCCTGCTGGCCGCCAAAGCGGCCGGCTACATCAGCACGCGCCTGGGCCAGCCCTCGGTCCTGGGAGAATTACTGGTTGGTGTGCTGCTTGGCCCGTCGCTGGTCAATATCCTGGGTCTGCCCTTCATAAACAGCTCCAGTTTGGTTACCACCATTTCTGAGCTGAGCGAACTGGGCGTGCTTTTGTTGATGTTCATCGCCGGCCTGGAACTGCACCTGGGCGAGTTGGCCGGCCACCGCA
>JADGQB010000235.1 GCA_017882145.1 Anaerolineales bacterium | reverse complement strand
TCATGACATTTGTCACTTGTAAACCGCCATAAAAAATCATAATCTATGATTGATAATGATTGATTTAGATTGAATATGAGTGAATATGGATACCAATTTCGTTTCAGGCACTGACCGTCAACTCCAGATCCGGCAATTGTTGGAGCGGCAGCAGCGCATCAGTGTAGCGGACATTTGCTCCACATTTGATATTAGTGAAGCTACTGCCCGCCGCGATTTGGAAACCCTCGCCAATCAGGGCAAACTCCAGCGCGTCCATGGTGGCGCAATTGTTATTGCCCAGGCCCCTCCCGAACAGCCCATCCTTCAACGTCAGAACGAACAAGCTGAGGATAAGATCCGCATTGGCCAGGCCGCTGCCGCGCTCGTGCAGGCTGGCGAGACCGTTTTCCTCGGCTCGGGCACAACCGTTCTCGAAGCCGCCCGCGCCTTGCGCGGGCGTAGCGACCTTACAGTAATCACAAATTCCCTGCCGGTCGTCAATGCCCTGGCTGGAGCTGGAGGAATCACGGTCATCTGTTTGGGCGGCATGTTGCGCACAAGCGAATTCTCTTTTATCGGTCACATCACCGAACAAGCTCTGACAGAGGTGCGCGCCGACAAGGTGTTTATTGGCACACGTGCCATCAGCCTGGAGCATGGCCTCACCCACGAATACCTGCCCGAAACGATGACCGATCGCGCCATCTTGAAAGCCGGGACAGAGATCATCGTGCTGGCCGACCACACCAAATTTGGCCGGGCTGCTGCCGTCCTCCTGGCCCCGCTCGAAAGCATCCATACCCTGGTGACCGACAAACAGACCCCGCAGGACTTTCTCCAGGCTGTTCAATCACGCGGCCTGCGCGTTGTTCTTTCCTAAACTCTGGTACCTCTGGTGCATCTGGTTCCTTTGGCTCCTTCTGAAAATATGGAACTCGAAAACTTTCGCCCCCAATCCAAGCTCGTCACCAAAACCACACTGGTCGGAAAGCCGCGTTTCCTGGCTTTCGACGCCCATAATCACCTTGGTGAAGACTTTGGTGGCGGCTGGGATCGAAAACCCCTCTCCCAATTGCTCGATCTGCTCGATCAGGCCGGCATCCGCTGTTACGTGGACCTCGACGGTGGCTGGGGCGAGCATCTGCTCAATGCCCATCTCGACTACTTCAAAGGACCTGCCCCGGAGCGCTTCCTGGTCTTTGGAGGGGTGGATTGGTCGCAATGGCGGGAAAAAGGGGACGCCTTTCCCGAGTGGGCAGCCGGACGGCTGCGGATCCAGAAGGAGCGCGGCGCCCAGGGCTTGAAGATCTGGAAAGGGCTCGGCCTGAGCGTCCGCGACCACCAGGACAAACTGGTTGATGTGGATGACTCCCGCCTGATCCCGCTTTGGGAGACCGCCGGTGAACTGGGCTTGCCGGTTGTCATCCACGTGGCCGACCCCGTTGCCTTCTTCGACCCGCTCGACGAGACCAACGAACGCTGGGAGGAACTTCGTGACCATCCGGATTGGGCTTTCACCAGCCCGCCTTTCCCGCCTTTCCTTCACGTGGTCACAGGTTTGGCGAACCTGGTAGCCCGCCACCCAAGAACAACTTTCATCGGTGCTCATGTCGGCTGTTATGCCGAGGATCTTAGCTGGGTCGCTGCGCTGCTTGACCGTTGTCCGAACTTTTTCGTCGACATCTCCGCCCGCCTCGGCGAATTGGGCCGCCAGCCCTACTCCGCCCGGCGTTTTTTCCTCAAGTATGCCGACCGCATCTTGTTTGGCTCGGACATGGGCCCCTACCCCGAGGCTTACCGGATCATTTATCGTTTCCTGGAGACCGACGACGAATACTTCAATTATTACCCTGCTCCTTACCCAATGCAGGGCCGCTGGCACATCCACGGTCTGTACCTGCCGGAGGATGTGCTGGAGAAGATCTATTACCGCAACGCTGAACGTATCCTATGTAACCAAGGATGAACCCGCATGACTATTGCCAGAGGTGTTTATACCCGCCAGGAGATACTTTCACAACCTGAAGCCTGGCGCGCTGCACTGGAAGTGCTGAATGCCGGACGCCAGGCTGTCCTGGATCTGCCTGCAGGGAATTTCGACCAGATTGTTTTTACCGGTTGTGGCTCGACCTATTACCTGGCGCTGGCGGCTGCTTCTCTAACCCAGGCCCTCTCCGGCCTTCCTGCCCGGGCTTTCCCGGCCTCGGAGCTCTGGCTGTACCCGCGCTCATCCTACACTCCCGGGAAAACGCTGCTCGTTGCGGTCAGTCGCTCGGGCGAGACCACTGAGACTCTGCGGGCCTGCCAGGCCTTCCTCTCCGATCGGCGCGGGACCCTGCTGACGCTCTCCTGCTACGGCGATATGCCGCTGGCGAAGCTGGGCGCGCTCAACCTGGTTCTCCCTTCCGGGCAGGAGCAGTCGGTGGCGCAGACGCGTGCCTTCTCCACGCTATACCTCGGGACGGTCGCGCTGGCTTGCCTGTGGGCCGGTCGCCTGGACCTGTTCGACTCACTAAATTGTCTTCCTGATGCAGGCCAGCACATCCTTAACACGTATGCTTCCCTGGCTGCCGAACTCGGATGTGACTCCTCCCTGGACCGTTTCTATTGGCTGGGCTCAGGCCCGCGCCAGGGACTGGCATGTGAGCTCAGTCTGAAAATGAAAGAAATGTCCTTGACCCACAGCGAACCGTTCCACTTCATGGAATTCCGCCATGGCCCCAAGTCGATGGTGACTTCGCAGGCCCTTGTCATTGGGCTGCGTTCCACACTTAACGGCCCGCAGGAATCCGCCGTATTACAGGATGTGCAAGCGCTTGGAGGCAGGATTCTTGATCTGGCTGAGACGGGGCTTGATGTGTTGCCCCAGGGTTCAGCTCGAACGGTCCAATTTGCCTCAGGGCTCGATGAGGCCGCCCGTAACGTGCTTTATCTGCCGGTCGGTCAACTGATTGCCTTCGAGCGCTCGTTATTCAAAGGCTTGGACCCGGATCGTCCTACTAATCTGGATACTGTTGTCAAACTCTTGTAGAGTGAATTGCTGGTCGCTTAACCGCTCTGGATGCTCTTGTCAACCTTTTGTAGGGCGAACTTGAGTTCGCTCACCAATCTGGACACCTTTGTCCAACATTCATAAGGAGGAAGGAATGAAAAAGATCGCGTTTTCTCTGCTCATGGTCGCCGTCCTGCTTTTGACCGCCTGTGGCGCAAAAACCGCCAGCGGGGGTCCGGTCCAACTCAGCTTCATGATGTGGGGCGACCCGGCCGAATTGACAGTCTGGAATCAGATTGTCAAGGATTTCGAGGCGGCCAATCCCAATATCACCGTCAGTGTGGAGGTCTCGGACTGGGATTCGTACTGGACCAAGCTCAAGACCCTGCTGGCAGCCAAGACCCCGCCCGATATGTTCGCCATCGACGCGCCGCTCTACCTGGACTACCAGAGCAAGGGTGTGCTCTTGAACCTGCAGCCCTATCTCGATAAGAACCCTGGGATGCTGGATGGCCTTTACCCGCAGACCCTGCAGGCCTATCAGACACCGCAGGGCTACTTCGGCTTGCCGCGCGATTTCCAGACCATCGTTCTGTTCTACAACAAGACCATGTTCGACAAGGCTGGGATGGCTTACCCGACTGCTGACTGGACCTGGGATGATCTGCGCGCAGCTGCCAAGAAATTGACCCTGACCGGAAGCGACGGCAAGACCACCCAGTATGGCTTCAGCTTCGACATGTGGGATATGGAACCCGGCTACAGCGAGGCCATCTGGTCCTACGGCGGTAGTATTCTCAACGCCGACCACACCAAGACCCTGCTCGGTGAACCTGCGGCCCGCCAGGCCTGGCAGTTGCTCTATGATATGACCTTCGTCGATAAATCCGTCCCGGATTCGACTGCCTCCGGCCAGTACGGTGGCGACACCTTCCTGGCAGGGGTTTCGGCGATGACCCCGCTTGGCCATTGGGTGGTGCCCGGTTATGCGGATGCGAAGCTGAACTTTGACGCCGCGCCCATGCCCAAAGGTCCGGCCGGTCGTTTCACCAGCGTCAACAGCGCCGGGTTTGTGATTGCCAAGGGCAGCAAACATCCGGCTCAAGCTTTCACGTTCCTTCAGTTCGTGCTCAGCACTGCCGGGCAAACCCGCCTGGCAGAGTTGGGCTTTGCCTGCCCGGTACTCAAATCCATCGCCGAAAGCCCGACCTTCCTGAACCAGAAGATCGCCATTAACCAACAGGTCTTCCTGGATTCGCTCCAGTATGCCAACATCAAGCCGGTCTTCAAGGGCTATGACGAGTGGGCTTCGGCCGTGGGCGATGGCATGGCCCCGGTCTGGAGCGGCGAAGCCGATCTGAACAAGACCCTCGATGAGGTCGTGGTGGCAGCCGACGCCGTTCTGGCGAAAAACAAATAGCACCTGCCCTTCCGATGGGTGCAGGAGGTTCTTTCCTGCACCCAATTTTCTGCACTTTTTTAGGATTTACGCAGAATGGCATTCATCCGCTGATCTTCGCCAATCTACACTAATTCTAAATATTGTTGGCGTGGATTTGCGGATAAGCTTTTGAATTCTCTCTCGGAGGCCATATGGAATTTGGCATCAAGCCGCTCGGTCGGGAACGCTTCTGGCTCTGGATCCTGCTCGTGCCGACGCTCTTCGGCCTGGTCTTCAGCGCCTTTGGCTCCCTGCTGGCAACAATCGCCCTTAGCTTTGCGCATTGGGACCTGTTAGGCTCTCCCGCCTGGGCTGGCGTGGAGAATTACATTGCCCTCTTTACCGACGCCAAGTTCCTTAAATCCCTCGCAAATACGGCCGTCTTTTCAGTCATGTACGTTCCAGGGGTGGTCATAATTTCCCTGCTGGTGGCTGTCCTGCTGAACCGCAAACTGCGCGGCATTGGCGTTTTCCGGACGGCTTTTTACTTACCGGCGGTCACCTCCGCCGTCGCAACCGCCCTGGTCTGGAACATGATCTACGGCAAGGACACCGGCATCCTGAACTACGTCTTGGAGTTGTTCCACCTCGCCCCGGTCTGCTGGTTGTGCACCAGTCACGCCATGCTCTCCGTCGTCATAGTTAATATCTGGGGCGCCATTGGCGAAGGTATGATCATCTTCCTGGCCGGCCTGACGGCCATCCCGAATGAATATTACGAAGCCGCCACCGTGGACGGGGCGGGCGGTCTGCGCAAATTCTTTCAGATCACCTTGCCCCTCATCACCCCCAGCATCTTCTTCCAGGTGCTTTTGTCCACCATCAACGCCTTCCAGGCGTATGACTATATTTACATGCTGACCCGCCAGGGTCAGGGCGACAGCAACATCCCGGTGGTGGTCTTCTCGATATACCGCAACGCATGGAATTTTGGGAATTACGGCGGGGCCAGTGCCCAGGCCATCGAACTGACCGTTATCGTCGCCGTGCTCATGCTGCTTTACTTCTGGCTGGAAAAGCGCTTCGTTTTCTACGAATGAGCTGCCTGGGAGACTGATATGAAACAGAACCGCACACTCGATCTCGTTACCTATGCCCTCTTGACCGTCGGCGCCCTCTTGATGGTGATCCCTTTCTTCTGGATGATCTCCACTTCCTTCAAGCTCCCGGCCGATCAGTTCACCAAGACGCTCATCCCGAACCCGTTCACCTGGAATAACTACCGGGAACTCTTCGCAATCGACCTGGATTTCCGGCTCCTGTTCATGAACAGCTTCTTTATCTCGGCCATGATCACGATTGGCCAGCTCATCACCTGTTCGATGGGCGCTTTCTGCTTTGCGGTGGTCAAGTTCAAAGGCCGTGAGCTGCTCTTCACGGCCCTCCTGGCGACCATGCTGATCCCCTTCCATGTCACCCTGATCCCGAATTTCATCATTTTCAGCTGGTTGAACCTGATCGGGACCAGCGTACCGCTCTGGCTGCCGGCCTTCTGGGGCGGGGCCTTCGGCACTTTCCTGGTCCGCCAGTATTTCCTGACCATCCCGCGTGACTTGTTGGATGCCGCACGTGTGGATGGCGCTTCCCTGCCGCAGATCTTCTGGAGTATTTATATGCCGATGGCCCGGCCCGCACTGGCCGCGCTGGGCATCTTCACTTTCCAGGGCGCCTGGAACGACTTGCTGCACCCTCTTATATATATGCCTGCTGCTCCGAATACCACCTTGACCGTCGGCCTGGCCTTCTTTCAACAGCAGATGTCGCACGGTGGCAAGTTTACCGTCCTGATGTCGGGTGCCTTCATCAGCATCCTGCCGCTGTTGCTGATCTTCTTCCTGGCCCAGAAACAGTTCATCGAAGGTGTGGCTTTAAGCGGTGTGAAACGGTAAAATTGCATCTTATCCTATT
>JADGQB010000046.1 GCA_017882145.1 Anaerolineales bacterium | reverse complement strand
ATTGGGCTGCTTGACAAGGTCACTACCGCCGTGGCACGCGTAGGCGGGATCCCAAATGCGGATGCGGCCTGCCGTCACCCTTTGTGCTACATGACCACCTGGTCCATCGAACACGTACTGCGCGAATACAATGTCAAGACCTGCATGATCAAGGACGGGAAGGTTGTCGAAGTCCAGGCGCTGTCGGATATGGAATGCTTCAAGTTCGCCGCATTCGGGCGGGATGAAGACCTGGAATGCGCCGTGACCCCCGGCATGCCTTCATTCATCTACACCCACCCCGAGCTGCAGTACTTCGCCGAGAAAACGGTCCGCTGGCCCGGGCATTATTCCGGCATCCGCACATTGATCGAATCCGGCATGCTTTCGCAGGAGCCGGTGGAAACCAAATGGGGTCGGATATCGCCGCGCGAATTCCTGCTGGGCATCCTGAACCCGAAGCTGGCGCCCCTGCCTGAAGATAAAGATGCCTGTGTGATGTACAACACGGTCACCGGCGAGAAGGACGGCAAGCCAGCCAAGGTCGAAATCTTTATGTGGGATGAGGCTCAGAACGGGTTCACCGGCATGCAGCGTGTCACGGGCTTCCCGGCCGCCATCGGCGGTAAACTGGTCGCCGGTCATAAGATCAACCTGACCGGCGTGCGCGCTCCGGAAGAGTGCGTGCGGGGCGAGAACTACAAGTTCATGCTGGATGAGTTGAAGTTGAGGGATATCCACATCAATGAGGTGGTTTCTTCCCCGGAATGTTAAGTTAAGAGATTTCAGCTCCTTAAGGGAAACTAAAACAAAGTAGGCCACATTCAAACCGTGACCTACTTTTTGTAGTATGCGATTATCTCAAGACCCCATCCGCACTTCCACTTCGTGCGTTTTTCCATCCGGGAAAACGGGCAAAATGTTTCGCTGGATTTGCTTCCCGTCGATATTTATGGACTGGACCCCGCGTTCGACACCTTGCGGGTTGCTGAAATGGATCCGGTAGGTGGCGCCGCGGAATTGGCGCTGGACTGAGAAATCCGTCCAGGTGGGGTCCACGCACGGGTCGAGCCTCAAACCAGGATAATCCGGCTTTACTCCGTAGATATACTCCAGCAGGGCGGTGTGCATGGTGGGGGCAGTGCCGGTCAGCCAGGTGTGGCCGCCGCGCCCGAAATCCTCCGCCTCCCGCCCATGGACGAACTCCGGATAGACATAAGGTTCGGCCCGGTAGCGATCCTGGTCCGCGGAGAGGTTCTCGGGCAGGCATTTCAAGTAATGTGCCACTGCTTTGCGGCCGTGACCCAGCATGGCATAGGCCTGGACCAGCCAGCCGTTCAGGTGCATGAAGATCGAACCGTTCTCCTTGACTGACGGGGGTTCCTTCTCGATGCCCCACGACCCGCCGGGCAGCCGGTTGCCGATGGCCAGGTCGGTGAAGGGCGGGGAACACAGCATGGCGCCGAACTCCGTATCCAGGGTTTCCTCGACTGCCCGCAGGACCAGTTCCGCTTGATCCAGGTTGGCCACACCGCCCAGGATGGCAAAAATCTGCGGCTCCAGGAAGATCTTCCCGAAGCGGTTCAGGCTCGAGCCGAGATCCTCCACAGTTGGATCCAGGCTCAGGAGGCGCTTGTAGTATCCCAGCGAATCCATGGCATGCGTATGGATGGCCTGCCTGAGGCTGGCCGCCCGCTGTTCGTAATCCGCGCCCAGCTCCGGATCCCTGCCCGAGGCGCCCAGCAGCCTGGCCATATCCAGCAGGAGGCGGTGCAGCTGTTGGGCGACCATGACGGATTCCATCCAGTCGTTGGGTTGGCCTTCCCGGCGCCCGGCATTCAGGTCATCGTTCCAATCGCAGTCCTTCAGATGCGGCAGGCCGCGCGGGCTGCGGTCTGCCCAGACCCGCTCGACCGCCTTCTGGCAGTGTTCCAGGATGGAGCCGCGTACCCCGCTCTGGCCTTCGTGGACCTCGGCATAGTTGGTCACTTCATCTAGGAAGGCGAAGTCAGCCGTCTCCTGGCAATATTTGATCACTGCCGCCGGGAACCAGAGCGGGTCGTCCGAGGCCTGGACTTCCTTGTTCCCGGGCTGGTCGATAAAGAAGTTGTGGTAGGCCACGCCGTCCGAGAAAATCTGGGTGGAGATGTGCCGGAGCGCCGAGGCGACCGTGGCGGGTTCGTAAGGAAGATTATAGATTACGTCTTGAAGAATGTCGCGGAAGCCCCAGCCGTACTCGTAGCCGGTATGGAAGCGGCTTTTCATGCGGTTGAGCACATAGACGGTCTGGCACTGGTACTGCAGCCAGGGGAAGGCGCGCTCCAGTTTTTTCTCGGGGGAGTGCAAGGTCAGGCGGCCCAGGTGCTCCCGCCACCAGGCCGTGACCTGCTCCAGCATCGCCTGGCGCTTGGTTTCGCTGCGCAAGCCGGCGAGCAGAGTGCTTAACTGCTTCTTCCCGTTCAGGTAGTAGTCCTGCGTGCTGCCGGCAACCAGAGCCACCGCAAAGCGGACCGGCAGATCCGGCTCCAAGGTTATTTTATTTTTGAATACCCCGACTGTCCGGCGCAAGGACGGGTGGTCCAGGCGGCTGAGCGTTCCCTCCAATATGGCTTGCGGGTTCGCCAGGCTGTGGAAGCGGTCACCCAGCAGCCGCTCCAGGCTGGTCTCATAGGGCGTCCAGGGATTGTTCAGGGTGGAGTAGAAGGCAGCCACATTGCCGAGCAGGCCGTTGATCCTGGCCGGATCATCGTGAACGGCAGTGCCGCCATGCCGGCGGAAAACAATCGCCTGCAGATCATGATCAAAAGCTGCGCCGCCAAAAAAAGCATCATTGTCACCGGCCAGCAGTCGCTCCAGGGCGTTGCCCATGTGGATGGGCACGAACGGATAGACTGCCAGCATGTGGGTTCGTTTCGAGAGGTTGGTCAGGGTGATTTCCTGGATCCAACCATCGAAATCCATGGGAACGAACATCATCACTTCGGTCCTGATCTGGTCGCACTCGGATTCAAAGATGATCTTTCCGAAGTCGAGCGTCACCTTATATTTCTGCTGCGGGCAACGCACCGGCTGCCAGGTGGTGGTGAAATAATTGCCTGACTCCTGGTCCACGATATAAACGTAGCGACCGACGTTGTCAGCGTCGTTCAGATGGATCTGCGTGTCCACGAAAGTGTTTTCGTGTGTACCGCGCACGTCGAACCCGCCGCCGGTGTAGGTGACTCCGCTGCAAAAGGTCTCGGTGCCCGGCTGACCCGGGCGGATCAGGTAATGCAGCCAGGGCTCCGGTGTGAAGGGATTATCGATGACGAATTGTCCAAGCTCGTTGAACCGGCCATACTGGGTCATAATTGCTCCGGAATATTCGAATGTGCTCTTGATCTGGTCAATCTATTTTAATCCATTCCGCCTCAAGCATACCTGACCCTGTTTGCCCCGACATGAGAGGCTGCCCATAAAGTAGGGCGGAATGTCATTCCGTCCCCACATCTGGCTGTATTGGAATTACGGATCCAGGATTGAAAGCCTGGCGGCGATGGAGCCTTCAGAGAAATCAACACTCATCAGCCGCCAGGCTATCCCGAAGGTTTTGCCATTCCACTGAAAATAGCCGGCCTCTTCAAGAATAACTCCCAGGTAACTCGCCCCTTGTGTGCGATTGATATCATTCGGCAGTTGTTCGAGAATAATGGTTCCGAGACATGCCTTGCCCTTGCCATCAGTGGAATAAGCAGCATTGTTCGAAAGTGGAAAATAATCCGATGAAAACCTCTGGCCGAGGGCGGACAATATTCTCTGGATTTCTTCCAGGCTGTACATTAACTCCCGCCCATTCTGATTGATAACGATCAACTGGCAGGTCTGCGGGTCATAATGCCACTCGAATTGTTTTCGCTTGTTTGAGCCGCCGCGCGTAAACGATATTCACACTCCGGGGGATGAATTTGATGACAGGCGTTTGAGACCTGATTGTAATCTTGAATAAATTGTCCAGTGTTATACTTTTCTACAGACTACATGACATAGAAGCGAGGCACAAATGGATTGGAAAGATTTCTTTTTCTTTTCGTGGATGGTCGAGGAGGACGAAAACGAACAACTGCGTGAAGAGAACGAACGTCTTAGGGAGGAAAACGAAAGACTTCGCCGGGAACAGGAAGAAGATGATCAGAACCAATGGCAGGACCAGGATGAACAGTAGCCCTGGTATCAACCCAGCGTCCTTTATTTCAATCTAAAATTCCAGCCTCGTAATAACCCTTTCTATAATTGCACAATCCACAATCCTCGGCTGGATCAGGTGGGACTGGCCCATCCAGCAGGCTGACAACTTCTCTTAGTAACTTCAGGAAGGTTGCATCGTCGCGCGGAATATCCATCCAGGTAGTCCTGGTGACAAATGCGAATTCCCCATTTGGCATTCGTTCGTAGCGGTCTGGCGTGATAATGAACAGGCCCAGCCGGGTTATCGGCGAAATGCAGAGCGCGCCGGGAGCCGGGTTTTCCAATGCGTAGGCATAGGCGGATAATTGCCGGCTGTAAAAAGCGGCTTCCTCTTCGGAGGCTTCCGAAGTCTTGTAATCGATAATTCCATACGAGCCATCCTCGAAGGCCATGATCGCATCGAAGCGGCCCTTGATGACACATTGGGTGGAAGTATCTGCAAAGCTGATCGGAGCGGATTTGACCCACTTTTCCCTGAATTTCACCACTCCCACCGGCAGGTCTGGGGATAATTCTTTCGAAGACTTGTCCAGGTAGTAATTGCTCGTGAGGTTGCCCATTTTCCCGAACATGCCCGGAAATGGCCCCCTGAAAACAATATTATGTTTTACCTTCTGGTAAAAGCAGTGTTTACAGCCATCCCACAGGAATGTTAGATCTGACGGGCTGAGATTGTAGATCGTCATTAAAGGGCTACCACCCGCCTGTTTTCAACCGGTTCCTTAGCTCATCCTGCAGGGACGCCAGCATTTCTTTGAAGGAATCCATGTAGGCGGGATTCTGTGTAGCCTGCGCCTCCATGCGTCCCAGCAAATACACCATCCACGATTGCCAGCTGCGCGGGTTGCTGTACATCTGTGCGATTTCCAACGCGGTCTTGTCAAGCGTATCCCGCAGCTCGTCTTCATTAGCAGCGCTCATATCTCACTCTCCTGAGTCTTTCAGAAATGCCGGAAGGCATCCACGTGCTTTTGTTAATGGTATTGTAGCACTTTTGCAGTGCTCAAGGAGCGAAAGACTCACTATGCGATTCAAGCTTGTGCGATCAGCTTTTGCCTGTGCTATACTCGAATAATGTTTTTTGCTTTCCTTGGTGTTCCGCCTGCCCCCAGATATGGGGGTTGTGCACTTCGTGGCGAAAAGCATTTTCCCTCTTATTAAGGAGACAAACCCGTGGAAATCATCCCGAATGTCCACCTCATCCCCAACATAGTCGCCAACCCATACCTGCTCATCGACCCGGACGGCCTGACCCTGATCGACGCCGGGCTGCCCGGCAGCCAGCGCAAGATCCTGCGCTACCTGGCAGATCTAGGATACGCACCGAAAGATCTGAAGCGCATCCTCATTACCCACGCCGACTTCGACCATGTCGGCGGGCTGGCAGCCCTCAAAGCTGCCAGCGGGGCGCGCGTTTATGCCAGCCCGCTCGAAGCCCAGGCCATGCTGGACCGGCATGCCTCCCGCCCGCTAAAACCCCGCAGCATGGTCACCAAACTGCTCTTCAATCTGATGGCTGGCCTGTTCAAACCCGCCCGGGTCCAGACCGACGAACTGCTCCTGGATGGGAAGCTCCTGCCGGTGCTGGGCGGCCTGCAGGTCGTCGAGACCCTTGGCCATACCCCCGGTCACATCTCGCTGTTTGCCCCCTCCGCCGGGATCCTGTTCTGCGGCGACTCGATCGTCTCGGAAGAGAACGGTCTGCGCGGCTCGAGCGGCGCCAACAACTGGGACCAGGCCAAATCCGACGAATCCGTCCGCAAACAGGCTGCCCTGGGTGCGCGCATCCTTTGCTCAGGACACGGGCCCGTGGTAATGGATGCCGCCGGGAAATTTCCGCAGGTGTAAAGCTCTTTATTGAAAGCAGGGTGGCAGGGTATCCTGCCACCCTTTTTAATTTCTCCCTTCCCAAAACAGAACATTTGTACTAAAATTAGGGTTGTCGGTTTTCAATATGCCCACTACGACTTGCCAGAATGGAGTCGTCGAAGTGGGCAAACCAAAGGTACGCGCTATCAATCCTCTGTATCCCATCTTCCTAAAGAAAACCTGCCTCTCATGTCGAATAGCCCATCTTTCTCCATTGCCAAAGATACCTATGGATCTCCTATCTCCAAAATTGTGCTTTCATTTGGAGATGGGTCGGGGAAAGCTTCCAGATATGGGAGTGAGGTCGGGCGATGGGCTGCACCAGCTATTCGTTCCGCGGAAATGGCAAATTAAGTGACTTTAATTCTCCCACCAAATTCCTTTCTCCCTCTCGACACGGCCCCATCATTTGTGGAAGCGCCGGGAGAGGTATTCGTTCCTCATCGTACTTCAAGAACGAATACCCTGGCTCGCGCAGCTATAACCACTACTCTCCTGGGGAGGAGTGTGCGCCGGGAGAATCCTACTCACTTCTCTCTATTCTCTATTTGATTAATTATTATTAACTTTCCCTAAGTACTACTTGCTAAAGCTCCCTCATTCGGGTATCCTTGTCGCCGGGAGTGGTTAGGTCCCGGAGGGCTTCCCGGTCTTCAAAACCGGCGGCGGGTCGCGTTGCGGGCCGCGGTGGGTTCGACACCCATCCACTCCCGCCTGTTTTTTAATTGGACGGTGGACAGCGGACCACAGACAATCTTTCGTTGTCTATCGTCCATCGTCTATTGTCAATTGTATGTGGTCCAATTTAAAGGTGAATTATGGCTCTACCCGATTCTGAGATCCTGAACAGCATTGTCAGCCGTGTTTTCCGCTACGATGACGTCACCACGGGCGATCCCGCCCGGGGCTTTTTTCTGCGCTACCGCGGCGAATTAACCCGTGACTCGGTCGAAGCTTACGACCAGTTGGCCGAAGCGCTGCATCCCTACGACATCACCCCGCTCTTTCGTCTGGAAGAAGGCTGCCAGACCGTCCTGTTGGTGCGCGGTACCGTCCACCCCAAGCCCAGTAAAGTGTGGGTAAATATCCTGCTGTTTGCCCTGACCGTCCTGAGCGTCCTGTTTGCCGGAGTGGTTTTCAGTTATTCCGGTCCGGTCCCCAGGGATCTGGTTGGCCAGTTGTGGGCCTTGATCAGTCACATCTGGATGGGCTGGCCGTTCGCAGTCAGCCTGCTGGCCATCCTGCTGGCGCATGAGTTCGGCCATTATTTCGTTGGCCGGGCACGCGGCGCGGCAGTCACGCTGCCTTATTTCATCCCCTTCCCCTTTTCGCCGATCGGGACCATGGGTGCCTTCATCCAGATGAAATCCATTCCCCGAAACAAACGCGCCCTCTTCGACCTGGCTGTCGCCGGTCCGCTGGCGGGGATGGTGGTGGCCGTCCCGGTGCTGCTGTTAGGGCTGGCGCAGTCTTCCCTGGGGCGGGTCACCGCCTTCCCGGGCAGCTTCGCCGAAGGCAATTCCCTGTTCTACCTGCTGGCCAAATTCGTTGTATTCGGGAAGCTTCTGCCCGAAACTGTAAACCTTACCGGCCTGCCATTGCTGTATCACTGGATCACCTACTTCTTCATCGGCAGCCCATCCCCGGTCGGAACGACGGATGTGTTGATCAACCAGGTTGCCTGGGCCGGTTGGGTAGGTCTGCTGGTCACCTTCTTGAACCTCATCCCGGCCGGCCAGCTCGACGGCGGGCATGTCATTTTTACGGTCTTTGGCAAACGCGTCAACCGGATCGTGCCGATCATCCTGGTCATTACCGTCATTTTGGGCTTCTTTTGGAGCGGCTGGTGGCTGTGGGCCTTCCTGATCTTCGTACTCGGCCGCTCGCACGCCGAGCCGCTCGACCAGATCACCCAGCTCGATTCGCGCCGCAAAGCCCTGGCCTTGCTCATGCTGGTTATTTTCCTGCTCGTCTTTACCCCCGTACCCTTCATAACCTTCTAAAAAAACCATGCGCTTGACTCGTCTGCCTGCCCTGCTCCTGCTCACCGCGCTGATTTTGGCTGCCTGCACCCCGGGTTCCCCGGCGCCCACCGCTCCCGCTGCAACCCAGGATTTGCCGACGAGTACTGCCGGTCCCAGCCCGACTCCCACGCTGACGCCCTCGCCCACGCCGCTTGCTGCCCCAGTTGTGAATCCGGCTTCGTTACGCGGGCTGACCCTCCAGGTCTGGCAGGCTTTTGGCGGTCCGGCTGCCGATTTGTTCACCAGCCAGGCTGCCCAGTTCACTGCTGAAAATGAGTGGGGGATCGTTGTCAACTCCACCGGCTACGGCGATTACACCAGCCTATTCGACGCCATGAACACCGCCCTGGATTCCGGCCACGCGCCTGACCTGCTGGCCGCCCTGCCCGAACAGACACTGGCTTGGGAGGCGCTCGGCGCGGTCGTCGATCTGAAACCTTACCTCGGCGATCCGCAGTGGGGCCTGGCGGCGGATGCCAGCGCGGATATTCCATCCGCTTTTTGGGCGCAGGATAATGTGGATGGAAAGCAATTAGGGCTGCCGGCCCAGCGTTCGGCGCGTGTCATTTTTTATAACCAGGCCTGGGCGCAGGAATTAGGCTTCAATAGCGCTCCTACAACGGCGGATGAATTCCGCCAGCAGGCGTGTGCCGCCAATGCTTCCTTTCTGAAGGATAGCGACCAGACCAACGATGGGAAGGGCGGCTGGGTGGTGGATACAGCCTGGCAGACGGATTATTCCTGGCTGTTGGCGTTCGGCGGCGGCGTGGCAGATGGCAGCGCCTATACTTTCCGCACCGATCCAAACCTGGCGGCGCTGCAGTTCTTAAAAGGTCTGTCCGACAAGCATTGCGCCTGGCCGAGTGAGACGCCCTACGACTCTTTTGCCTCCCGGACGGCGCTCTTTGTCAGCGCGGATCTGTCCGAACTGCCGGCGGAAATGGACGCGCTGCAGCGCCATAAGAACGTCGACCAATGGACGGTGATACCCTTCCCTGGCCCACAGTCTCGCGACCTGGTCACCTACGGGCCTTCGTATACGCTGTTGAAATCCACACCTGAAAAACAACTGGCTGCCTGGTTGTTTACCCGCTGGCTGCTCTCCCCCGAGAGCCAGTCCCGCTGGGTGGAGGCCACCGGCCTGTTCCCGCTGCGCACTTCCTCCCTGGGGATGATCGGCCCGTACCGCGCGGCTGACCCGCAGTGGGAGGCGGCCGTTGGTTACCTGTCCCTGGCGCAGGGTGTTCCGCAGCTGGCTTCCTGGCGCAAGGTCCGCTACGTGCTGGAGGATGGGTTGACCACACTTTTCCAATTGAACCTGCCAGTCGCCAAACTCCCCTCCGTATTGGAACAAATGGATTCCATGGCGCAGGAACTAAAATAATTTCACTTATACCTGAACGCTGAAAGCTGATAGCTGATCGCTATTTCCATGCCTCAACCTGCCAAGTTCTACGTGGTCTGGAAAGGCCGCAAAACCGGAATTTTTACCAGTTGGGAGGCCTGTGCCGCCCAGGTACAGGGCTTCCCGGGTGCGCGCTATAAATCCTTTACCAGCCGCCAGGCCGCCGAGCAGGCTTTGCGGGGCAAAGCTTCCTCCTATGCAACTAAACCTGCTGCCACACGCGAATGGCTGTTTTCTCCCCATCCGCCGCTGGCCGCAAGCTACTGCGTGGATGCAGCCTGCTCCGGCAGTCCCGGACCGCTTGAATATCGCGGCGTGGATCTGCGGACCGGCAAGGAAATCTTTCGGAAGGGTCCCTACGAGCGCGGCACGAACAATGTGGGTGAGTTCCTGGCGATCGTCCAAGCGCTGATGCTGCTCAAAAAGCAGCGCAGCAACTTATCCATCTATTCGGATTCGAAGACTGCCATTGGTTGGGTCAAGAAGAAATGCTGTAATACCACCCTGGCTGCCGATGAGAAGAATGCGCCGCTCTTCGAACTCATCGACCAGGCCGAAAACTGGCTGGAAGAACATACCTATTCCAATCCGATCCTGAAATGGGATACCCAGGCCTGGGGTGAAATCCCGGCGGATTTCAACCGCAAATAATTTGGAGGCGGAATTACGCGTAAAACACGGAACGAGGTAAAATAAATCCGCGTTCTCAGCGTTTATCCGCGTCCCATAAATAGAGGAGTCTATGCCAATTTACGAATATGTCTGCAAGGATTGCGAGAAAGTCTTCGAAACCATCCGGCCGATGGCCCAGTCTGACGCGCCTATCCCCTGCGCGGTCTGCGGTGGGAAGCACACCAAACGCAAGCTTTCAGTCTTCTTCGCCGAGAGCGGCGGCAAAGCAGTTTCCGGCATGTCCGAGCCCTCCTGCGATTCGTGCGGCGGCGGGAACTGCTCCCACTGCGGGCATTAGTTTTATATGGAATTCACTCAACTTGGTCGCACTGGATTAAAAGTTTCCCGTTTGTGCCTGGGGACGATGAACTTCGGCCCCCAATCTGATGAGCAAACCGCCTTCGCCATCATGGACAAGGCCCTAGAATTGGGTATCAACTTCTTTGATACCGCCAATGTCTATGGTCGTAAGAAAGGCGAGGGCGTCACTGAGCAAATTGTCGGGCGCTGGTTTGCCCAGGGCGGCGGACGGCGTGAGAAAGTCGTCATGGCCACGAAAGTCTACGGGCACATGGGCGATTGGCCGAACCAGCGCTTGCTTTCAGCGCTGAACATCCGCCAGTCCTTGGAAGGTTCGCTCAAACGCTTACAGACCGATCACATCGACTTGTACCAGATGCACCACATCGATCGCCACACGCCGTGGGAGGAGATCTGGCAGGCCATGGAAGTGCTCGTCCAGCAGGGCAAGGTGATCTACGTCGGCTCTTCCAATTTTGCGGGTTGGCATATCACGCAGGCGCAGGAGCTTGCCCGGGCCCGGCACTTTATGGGCATGGTCAGCGAGCAGTGTCTCTATAACCTGGATGCCCGCATGGTCGAGCTGGAAGTGCTCCCGGCCTGTAAAGCCTATGGGCTGGGCGTTCTGCCGTGGAGCCCGCTGGGCGGCGGATTGTTGGGTGGCGTGCTTGAGAAGATCGAGAAGGGCCGCAGCGCCTCCGATGAAGTAAAGAAAGAAGTCGAAGAGAAAAGGCCGAAACTGGAAGCCTGGGAGAAATATTGCAAGGAATTGGGCGAACCACCCGCCGCCGTGGCCCTGGCCTGGGTGCTGCGCAACCCGGTCGTTACGGCCCCGATCATCGGCCCGCGCACTGTCGACCAACTCACCGGCAGCCTGCGCGCCCTGGAGATCAGGCTGGACGAGGCCGCCTTGAAAAAACTGGATGAGATCTTCCCCGGACCCGGCGGGGAAGCGCCTGAAGCCTTCGCTTGGTAATTCTTTGTAGGGGCACGAGATATCGTGCCCCTACATTATTTATGCTCAATTGTTTTCCGTATGAATTATCCCAGCTATACCTACCCTGCCCGCCTGGCACCCGGACTGATCGCCAATGTTTTGTTCGGCGGCCGGCGTTCCTTTCGACGTGATGGGTTGGCATGCATAGAGCAAATGAATCCGGCATTACGCATAATTGGGACAGATAATATCCCGCAGAACGGGCCTTGCCTGATCACTTTCAACCATTACTACCGTCCCGGCTTCAGCGCCTGGTGGATGGCATTGGGCATTGCCAGCCTGGTGCCGGTTGAGATGCACTGGGTGATGACCGGCGAATTGACCTTCCCCGGCAAGTGGTACGCCCCGCTGGGAATGGTCGGGTCTCGCTGGCTGCTGAAGCGCTTTGCGAAAATCTATGGATTTACAACCATGCCGCCCATGCCGCCCCGGCCCAAGGATCTGAAGGCACGCGCCCGTTCAGTGCGGCGCACTTTGGCATTCGCAAAAAATCATCCGCAGGCCATCCTGGGCCTGGCCCCGGAAGGCGGCGACCAGCCGGGCGGGCTGGTCAATTGGCCGCCCGCCGGTGTTGGACGGTTCATCCTGCTGCTGGCAGAGCAGGGTTTCCTGATCCTGCCGGTCGGCTGCTTTGAAGAGGCAGGTGAGTTCTGCCTGCGCACCGGCACGGCCTACCAATTGGATGTCCCTGATGGGCTCTCGAGTAAAGAGAAGGACGCTGCTGCTGCAAGGGTCGTCATGCAAAAAATCGCTCTAATACTTCCGGAAAGGCTGCGCGGTGAATTTACATAGAGCGCTATCAGTCATTCTCATTTGTTTGATTGGAACTGCCTTGTTAGGTTGCGCCGGTTATTCCCTGACGCCGCGTATATCCCTGACCTCCTCGTTCACGAACACCATTTCCCCCACCGAAACACGGACGGCGAAACCCACCCAAATACTCACCCTTCCCCCGCTCCCAATACCTCCGCCCCAGGGGCGAATCGAATTGCCCTACCGCACACTTTCTCTGGCTATCGATGACCGGTATGTATATTGGCTGGCATCGCCAGACCGCATCGTCAGGCAGTCCCTCAAAGCCGGCCAGGGCGTACTGCTGGAAACAATCGCAACGACGCGCTACCCAAATGGCCGTCTCGACCTGGTACCCATGCAGCGCAACGGGGATTGGCTGTTCTTCGTGGATTGCAACACTCCCGGAACACCCGTGGTATGGATGGTCCGTGCCATCAATGTCTATACCGGAACTGAAAAAATGGTTGCACAGAGCCTGGGGACAAGCACAATTTACGATTTCAAAGCCGACAATGGCCGAGTGGCCATGACTTTATCCGATTGGGGGCCGGACAAAAAGTGCCCGGGTGTAAATAAGGGGGATGCAGTTTTGGCAATCGCCCAGCTCGACACCGGAAAGCGTGAAGATTTGGACAGGGTATGTTTCGATCAGGCAGAATGGTTGAACGTAGCTATTTCCGGAAACAACCTTTTTGCAACGAGAGCAAGTGCGAATAAATCCTATTCAGATGTTATCCTGTTCAACCTCCAGGTTGGGTCGAGCTTGCAACTCAGCCAATCGCTCGGTGTACCTGCTACTGGGTTGCTGGCGGCTCAGGGTTCTTGGGTGGCCTGGGACGCGACCGGCGGAACGCTGCTTTACAATCTGTCCAACCATGAACACACTTTGGTCAACAATGTAAACGGGTCTGGAGCGCTCCTGTATCCGAGGATCGACGGTGCCTGGTTGTACTGGACTGACTGGGCGGTGGATGGATACAAAGTGGTGGTCTATAGCCTTGACCGAAGAGAAATGTACATTATGGCTGCACCGGGCGAAAACGAACTGGTTTGGGAGCCAACTATTTACGTAAATATGATCGTCTGGGAGCGGACCCTCCAAATCGACCAGGCAAACGGGCACAGCCTGCTTGAATGGACAAGACTCCCGCAATAGAACAGAATGCAACTCCTTGCACATTCCAGCGTATATCTCTTCAGAACGTCCAACGAGGAACCACAGTGACTGATGAAATGGCCTGGGTCCACCAGGCCCAAAAAGGCGACGATGCAGCCTTTACCAACCTGGTCGAGATGTACCAGAAACCGGTCTACAACCTGTGTTATCGGATGCTTGGCGACCCCGAGCTCGCCGAAGACGCGGCTCAGGAGACCTTCCTCAAAGCGTACCAGAACCTGGCCCGCTACGACGTCGAACGTTCCTTTGCAACCTGGCTGCTTTCCATTGCTGCCCACCACTGCATCGACAAGCTGCGCCGGAAGAAATTCACCTCGTTCTCCATCGACGAGGATGATGAAGGCCAGACTGAATTGCCCGACCGCTCTGCCCCGGATCCGGAAACGGAAGCGGTCCGCAAGCAAACCCGGGAGCGCTTGCAAGGTTGCTTGCAAGCCCTTGATCCCACTGATCGCGCCGCCGTCATTATGCGTTACTGGCAGGATAGTTCGGAAGTTGAAATTGCCCAGGCTCTCAAGCTGACCGTACCGGCAGTCAAGAGCCGCCTGCACCGGGCACGCCGGGCGCTGGCGGACCTTTGGGAAGAAAAAGAAAAAACGACGCACATGCGCCAAGGAAGGAAGGCCTATGGATCACCGGCCATTTGAAGATTGGCTTCTCGATAACCAGACCCTTACAGTCGACGAAGAACGGCAACTCAATGCACATTTACAAGGGTGCCCATCCTGCACCGCGCTGGCGGAAGTCAATTTGGCGCTCAAAATGGTCAAAATGGCCGTTCCTGCGGCAGGTTTTTCGGATCGCTTCCAGGTCAGGCTTGTAGCGCAGAAAAAAGCCTTGCGCCGCAGGAACTTCTGGGGCTTCACGCTCCTGGCTTTGAGCGCATTGAGTGTTCTGACGTTAATCGCTTGGCCGGTGATAACCGGCTTATTGCACTCACCGGTGGAATTGCTGGCCTCCTGGATTTCCTCATTGCTTTCGCTGTGGGCCGCCTTCCAGGCCATGACCCATGCCGGATTGGTGCTGTTCAAGGTTATCCCGGACTTTATCCCTGCTTATATTTGGACCATAGTCCTGTTCGCGGCTTGTGGTTGGAGCCTATTATGGGTCTTATCGTTGATCAAATTTACCAAGTTTCCGCAAGGAGTATAACAATGAAAACTGCTTTGAGAATTGTTTCGATATTGTCGCTGGCACTGCTGCTGTTCCTGCCAATGCAATCCGCGGGTGCCGCCAGTGGCATATCCGAGGGTCAGGTTATCTTCGGCCAATCCTTCACGTTGAAAAGCGGCGATAGCTTGAGCGGTGACTTGCTGGTTTTTGGCGGTTCTGCGACCATCGAGAAAGGCGCTACGGTCAATGGCAGTGTTGTCCTGTTTGGCGGCAACCTGAAGATAGACGGCACAGTGACGGGTGATGTGGCGCTCACCGGCGGATCGGTCGCTCTCGGGTCGGCCGCCCATATTACCGGTAACCTGACCACAGTGGCTGCCTCGCTGGATCGCACCGCCGGCTCCCAGGTGGATGGCCAGATTTACAATTCGGCCACCTCGTGGATTGGCAGCGGGAATAACAGCAATATCCCGCAGCCTATTAAACCAATTGTGCCGGTCATCCCTGCAATCAAATTTGGATTCGAACCGCTGCTTTCCTTACTAAATAGCTTTGGTCAATCGCTTGGAATTGCCGTCCTGGCTATGCTGCTGATGCTTTTCCTGGCACCGCATGCCGACCGTGTGGCACATGCCATTATCGCGCAGCCGCTGACGGCGGGTGGACTCGGTCTCCTGACTGTGATTGCAGCCCCGATTGCAGTTGTCTTGTCCGTGATCACTTTGATCCTGATCCCGCTGGCGCCCATCATCGTGATAGCCCTGGTTGCTGCCGGTGTGTTCGGCTGGATAGCCATCGGTTATGAGGTCGGCCAGCGCTTTACCCAGGCAATTCACCAGAACTGGCACCCTGCATTTTCGGCCGGGCTGGGTACCTTTGCCCTGACGCTGGTTGCCAGAGTGCTAACGGGTATTCCCGTGCTGAACTGCATCGGCTGGCTGGTGCCCTTCCTGCTGAGCATGGCAGCGCTGGGTGCGGTAATCATGACCCGCTTCGGAACCCAGACCGTGGTTGCCCCGAGCGCCCCGGCTGCGGTCATCCCGACCAAGCCTTCCGAGTAAAGCGCCTCGTCTTGAGATACCCAAAAGCAATAACGAACTCCGCCCCGAGATCGGGGCGGAGTTTTGATTCTGAAATTATAGCAATGAAACCGGGTCCACTTCAACCCGCCAGCCTGTCAATGCTTTATCGCGCAGCAGGCTGGCCGGATCCGGACCGCGTACCACCACTTGCCAGCGATACCAGCCGGCTACTTTCGAGAAGAAACACGGTACCGGCCCGATCAAATCTGTCTGTTTCCGATCTTCTGTTTGTATATCCTCGGATAATCGGGCGGCCAGGGCACGGGCTTCGCTCTCGGCTTTGAGCGGGTCAAAGGCCCGATATTCCAGCCGCACCAGGCGGCTGAACGGCGGATAACCCAGCTTGCGACGTTCGGCCAGCTCGTAATTATAGAAACCGGCATAATCGTGATGGGAAGCCGCCTGGATGGCGTAGTGTTCGGGCTGGAAGGTCTGAAGCACCACCCTGCCCCCCAGTGCCGACCGCCCAGCGCGGCCGGCTACTTGGGTCAGCAGGCTAAAGCTTCGTTCGGCGGCGAAGGGGTCGGGCAAGTTTAGTCCCACATCCGCCAGTACAATCCCCACCAGTGTTACCAGCGGCAAGTCGAGGCCTTTAGCGAGCATCTGTGTTCCGACCAGTACATCCGCGCGATGGGCGGCAAAGTGGCTCAGGATGATCTCGTTGGCATCCTTTTGGCGGGTGGTCTCCCAGTCCCAACGCAACACACGCGCCGAAGGGAAGAGCGCGCCTGCCTCTGTCTCCACCTTTTCACTGCCCAGCCCATAGGCGCGCATCTGGTCGCTGTGGCAGTGTGGGCATTTCTGCGGCATTTTGCGGGTGTAGCCGCAGCGATGGCAACGCAGGTCAGACAATCCTTCAACATGGAAGGTGAGGGGCGTATCGCATTGCGGGCACTTCGCCACCGTGCCACATGCGCGGCAAAAGACGTAAGTGGCCGTGCCGCGCCGGTTGAGAAAGAGAATTGCCTGCTGGCCTTTTTTAAGTACATCCTCGAGCCCATCCACCAATGCCTGGCTGAAGATGCCACGCCGGCCGGACTTTAGTTCTTCACGCATATCGATAACCGAGACAGGCGGCAGCCCGCCGTGCTCCAGCGGGCTGCTGGAAGTCTGTATGCGTTTTGGCAGTTCCAGCCGCAGGCTGCCTCCGTCTTCGGCTAGAAAGCGTTGTTGAATGGTTGGTGTGGCCGAGCCCAAAATGCAGACCGCACCGCTCAGCCGGGCATAAACTTTGGCCGCTTCCACCGCATGATAGAAGGGTGGCTCGGACTGGTAGTAAGACCCGTCGTGGCATTCGTCCGCAACGATCAAACCAAGGTTCGGCAATGGTGTAAAAAGCGCCGAGCGCGGCCCAATAACTACTTTCAACAGGCCCAG
>JADGQB010000234.1 GCA_017882145.1 Anaerolineales bacterium | reverse complement strand
TCGAAATTCATAACATTGAAGGCCAGTTCATATCACCCGATGCTCTTGTTCCTGGCGATTTGATCGTTGTGGGGGTTCGAAATCGGAGCCTGAGTAATGGAGAGATATCACTATTGATTAATTTAGGTAGCGTTACGAATAGCCTGCCATCGCTCCAATCCTTTCCAAATATCGCCGGAATAACAACTACAGCTTCGATTTGTTTCCAATGTAACCAGTTGGCACCTAAGAGATAATTTGCTGATCTGACACCGCTGCACAAAGAACTAGTTCAATGGCAAAATTTAAATTGTCGCTTTCAGGATATAAGCCGGTCCGCTTCTTTTTGGGTTTGGGAGCGCTTGCGGCTGGATTTACAGGCCAGTTATTATTAACCTCGAACCGGCCGCTTCCTGCAGTATGCCTTTATGTCCTTGCAGTTATTTTGTTCGTCTTTGTATTACGCAAGCAGGCTGGCCCGAAGGTGGAATTTTCCCCCTATCAGCCAGACGAACCGGGAAAAAGGCGCCGTTGGGGGTTTACGGCCGGAGGCCTGGCCATTGTATCGGCAATCCTGGCATTCGGGCTGTTTGCCAGCTCCGTTGCCCCCATTTATGCATGGCTGTTTCATCTGGCCAGTATTGCGCTTCTGATCGTATCCATCGCATGGGTCGAAGGCAGAAAAAAGCCAGAAACTTTGAGAGCTTACTCCTGGTCATGGTGGGAGATTGGCATTTTGGTGGCGATCTTTGCCAGCGCGTTTTTTATGCGGCTGTACCGCTTTGACCAGGTTCCCTTCGGAACTTGGTTTGATGAAGCTGATAACGGTCTAAATGCCTTGAGAATCTTAAATGAGCCGGGATATTTGCCAGCCTTTGTAGAATCGACTAACTTACCTGCCCATTTTCTATACCTGATTGCTCTCTCATTTCGAATATTGGGCGTTTCAACCCTTTCTTTACGGGCGGTAAGCGTGCTCTTTGGCCTCGGAACGGTTGCAGCCGCTTATCTAACGGGACGAGAACTCTTCAACCGTAAAATGGGGTTGGTGATGGCGTTTTTGCTGGCGGTTTCCCGCTGGGATGTGAACTGGAGCCGGATAGGAATGCACGGTGTAACCGTACCGTTTTTTGAATTGTTGACGGTCGGCTTGGTCCTGCGCGCACTGAGGCGGCGGCGCCTGATGGATTACGCTCTGGCGGGGTTGTCAATGGGGTTGGGTTTATGCTTTTATACACCCTTGCGGCTTTTTCCGCTCGTGGTGGGACTCTTAATTGTAGCGCTATGGATCAACCGCCGCGATCTCATTCGATCCGCCTGGGTTGGAATTTTGGTTTTATGCCTGGGGGCCATCATCGCCGCAACCCCTGTCATTTACCTGATAACCTATCAACCGGATGCATTCTTTTCCCGTATGGAGAACGTGTCGATATTTGCAGGAAAAACCCCTCAAGAAGGTTGGCAAGCGGTTGCCAAGACGACGAGCGAGCACCTCCTGATGTTTAATTTCCTTGGGGACCGTAATGGCCGGCATAACCTGCCTGGAAAGCCAATGCTTGATCCGATTTCCGGGGCATTGATGGTAATGGGAGTGGGGCTTTGCTTGTGGCGGATTCGCCAACCCGGATCTTTTTTATTACTGGCGTGGTTGTTTTTAATGCTTGCGCCGGGTATTTTTTCATTGGATTTTGAATCTCCCCAATCATTGCGTGCAATTGGCAGCCTGCCGGCAGCTTATCTCCTGGCTGCGGTTCCGATCCACAGCATATGGCAGGAATGGGTAAATATTGCCGGGAAGCGCCTTAATATATTATTTCTCGTGCCACTAACACTGGTGCTGGGCGCATCAGGTGTTATCAACTATGATGTATATTTTAATCAACAGGCAAAATCCATTGAAAGCTGGGCGGCTTTTTCAACTCCCGAAACCATTGCAGCGAAGATAATGGCTGAAATGGGTAACAAGGTGGAATACTATCTAAGTACGTTTTATTATCAGACGCCTACCATTCAATTCCTGGCGCCAACGGTAACCAGTTACCATCGATGGGAAACCTATGATAGCCTGCCGGTCTCTTCGGACGGCAGGAACGGAGTTGTTTTTCTGGTGGATGCCACCCAAAAGCAATTTTTCATGCAGGCAAAGAGTTACTATCCATCCGCTACTCTGAGAGAATACACAAGCCCCAATGGAATACCCGTCCTGTACGAAGTATATCTAAAGCAATCGGATATTCTGGCCTCACAGGGCCTGACTGCCAGCTATTATCACGGTTCCAATTGGTCCGGACAGCCTTTCCTGGTCCGCACGGAAAATACCCTGGACTTCGATTGGCGCAATGGCGAGCCGGCTCCATTCCCATTCAGTGTTGAATGGAATGGAATAATATTTGCAGATACTTACGGCGCTTATCGCATCTTTTTGAATTCTCCTGCGCCGGTTGAGATGATGATTGATGATGTGCCCATTGCTTTTCAAGGCAGCGGGGGCCAGACTGCTGATGTCTTACTGGCAAAAGGTTGCCACTCGCTCCGTGTACGAACTCAGGGAATGAGTGGCCATTATGAGCTGGATTGGAAGCCCCCCTCTGAAAATAAAACTCCCATACCGCCCTCGGCTTTCTTATTGCCCCCCATCACGAATAACGGCCTGCTCGGGCGGTTTTATGCCAATCCGCAGTGGGAGGGAACGCCTGCATTTACCGAGATCGATCCCTGGGTCGATTTCTATTTCCATATCACACCCTTGCCCAGACCTTATAGCATCGAATGGGTTGGCAGCATCCATATCCCGAGCGATGGGCATTATCTATTTGGGTTGGAGTCCATCGATGAATCCTCCTTGTGGATTGATAATAAACAAGTCCTGGATGACCAGAGGCCGAATCAATACCAGGAAGCAGGGATTGATTTGGCTCCAGGCTTTCATCCAATTCGCATCCGTTATGCAGACCGGACAGGTTATACCCATATCCACCTGTATTGGACTCCCCCCGGTGGAGAGCGTGAAATCATTCCACAAAAAGTGCTTTTTCCCCCGCAGGCAGACCCGGAATTAATTAACCCCTGATCTTCGGATATAAGTTCCGACAAAAGATTGGAAACCTTCTTTGAGAAAGAAGGTTTCCGGTTGAACCAGGGCAGCCTGGTATGTTATTTTACTGTAATCGTAACGCTGGCCATTACGTCGCCGGTGAAAGTGGGATTCTGTTGAGGATCACGGCGGGTGAGGCTGTTGACCACATTCATGCCACTGACAACCTGTCCGAAGATCGTGTAGCCACTTTCGGCCAACCCCACCTGTCCAAAGGTGATGAAGAACTGGCTGCCGTTGGTGTTTGGCCCGGCATTGGCCATGGCAACCACGCCGGCTTTGTCGAAGAGCAGATCATTTTGTTCATTGATGAATGAATAGCCCGGTCCGCCGTTGCCCGTGCCGGTGGGGTCGCCGCCCTGGGCCATAAAACCGTCGATCACCCGGTGGAAAGTGACACCGTTGAAAAAGCCCTTCTCTGCCAGAAATACAAAACTATTGACGGTGATGGGGGCTTTATCCGGAAAGAGCTGCATGACAAATTCGCCGCCTTTAGCCATTTTAATCGTGGCGAAGTATTGTTTTTTTACATCAATTGACATGGGCGGAGGCGTTGTGAATTGCATGCGCACAACGGTGGGCGCAGCACTAGCGGTGCTGGCTTTAAGGTTTCGTGAAGAGTTGATCGCGATCCAGGCGATCCCGGCCACAACCAGGACGACCACTGCAATGGTGATGATCCGGACAACTTTCATTCGGGCCTGGCGGCGCTGTTTGGCGAGTCTGAGTGCGTCTCTCTTTTTTGACATGGCGTTTTCTCTCCTGAAATGGAAGAATGAGGGTCTCTTTATTTTAATCCATTCTGGATTTTTCGCGATGGATCAGGCTATTCCACGGTAACGCTTTTCGCCAGGTTTCGGGGCTGATCCACATCCAGGCCGCGCAGGGTGGCAATATTATAGGCCATCAGCTGCAGCGGAATAACCGTTACAACCGGAGAGAGCATCCACGGACATTTCGGAACCCACAGAACGTGATCGGCCAGCGAGGCGACCAGTTCATCGCCTTCGGTGGCCACCGCGATGACCGTGCCGCCGCGCGCTTTGACCTGCTGGATCTGGCTGAGCATCTTTTCGTGCCAGGGGTCCTGCGGCGCGATGCAGACCACGGGCATATGCCTGTCGATCAGTGCGATCGGTCCATGTTTCATCTCACCGGCCGGGTAGCCTTCGGCATGGATGTAGGAGATCTCCTTGAGTTTTAGTGCGCCTTCATAGGCGATCGGCATATTAATGCCACGTCCCAGGAACAGGCAATCGCGCACATTTTTCAGGGCGCGCGCGACCTTTTTGATCTCCGGTTCGGTATTCAGCACCCGGCTGGCCAACTGGGGCACCAGGCGCAGATCCGAAACCAGCGCCCGGCGGTCTGCATCGGGCAAATTGCCGCGCAGGTCTGCCAGGAGTACGGCCAGCATATAAAGGTCCACCAGCGGGGCTGTGAAGGCTTTGGTGGATGCCACCCCGATCTCCGGCCCGGTTTGCATCGAAAGGCTGCCCTGCGCCACCCGCATGGCCTGCGAGCCGATTGCATTGACGATGCTCCAGATCGCAGCGCCCTTGCGGCGGCCTTCCTCCATGGCAGCCAGCGTATCGGCAGTCTCGCCGGACTGGCTGATGGCCAGCACCACGCAGTTCTCATCCACGATCGGGTCACTATACCGAAACTCGGAAGCGATCTCAAGCTCACAAGGCAGGCGGACGATCTTTTCGATCAATATCTTCCCCACCATGCCGGCATAAGCCGCGGTGCCACAGGCAGTGATATATATCTTGCGGATCTTTTGGGCCAGCTCGGTTGTCAGTTTAAGCTCCGGCAGGCGGATGCGTCCGGCCTGGAAATCCACGCGCCCGGCCAGGGTATCGGTCAGCGAGCGCACCTGTTCATGGATCTCTTTTTGCATGAAATGCTGGTATTCCCCTTTTTCGGCGGCAGCAGCATCGAAGCTGATGGTATGGATCTTGGGCTGAATAGATTTCCCCGCCATTGTCTCGATTTGTACATGAGAACTAGTCACGATTGCCATCTGGTGACTCTCCAGGAAGATGACCTGCTGGGTATGCTCCATGATCGCCGGAATGTCGGAGGCGATAAAGTTTTCCCCCTGGCCAAGACCGATCACGACTCCACCGGCGTTGCCGATGCGGGCGCAAACGATCTTATCGGGCTCATCCGCGGACATCAGGACGATGCCATGCGCACCCTGGATGGTTTGGAAGGTCTGACGGGCGGCTTCGACCAGATCGAGCCCGGCGGCCTGGTGCTTTTCCACCAATTGGACGATCGTCTCGGTATCCGTATCCGACTGGAAGATCACGCCCTCGGCGGTCAGTTCGTCGCGCAGTTCCAGAAAATTCTCGACAATGCCGTTATGAACGACGACGACACGCGCATTGGCACTCAGATGGGGGTGGGCGTTGCGGGCAGTCGGAACGCCGTGGGTGGCCCAACGGGTGTGACCGATGCCCGGAGAGCCGCTGAGAGGTGTCTGGTCCACCAGCTCAACCAGGCGGGATAATTTGCCGGCTGTGCGCCGGACTTCAATATGGCCGTCGGTCAGGACCGCCACACCGGCTGAGTCGTAACCGCGATACTCCAGCCGTTTAAGGCCATTCAGAAGGACCGGCGTCGCGTCACGCGGGCCGATATAACCTACGATTCCACACATGAGATTCCTCCAAGTATTTGGTATTGCGAGCAGCCCATCGGCGAAGCAATCCCCATGAATATTGGGAGACTGCTTCGCCCTAATCGGGCTCGCAATGAGATGAATATTGGCCACCTCCTGCGGGTTTGTCTCTCCGGTTACCCGGGGAGTATTGTCGCAGGATTAAATCTTGGAGGGAAAGAAGGCGGGGCTATGGCATCCCCGGAGGGCATCCGCTGAACATTCGATTTTTCCCTTACTCCTAACCCCTCTCCCCTCCAGAGAGGGGCAGGGGGTAAGGGATAAGGGGTAGCTTCGCCTTGCGGCGAAGAACCCTCATCCTCGTCAGCTTTAGCCAATGGACTTATCGGCTAAAGCTCATGCGCTGGCTTTCCCATCATACGAAATTAAGAGTCTCACCTCCTCTTTTGAACTGCCTGGCAGGATTATACCGCGCATTTATATGCTCCAATTGTCCATATTCCGTGAAATATGCGTCCATGCGGCTATACAGATTGAAAATTTCCGTTGACTATCCTGGTTTACACTGCTATTATTAACGTTGGATTAATCCTTTCACAACGGAACTATTATTCATATGCCTACAAAGAGAAATA
>JADGQB010000233.1 GCA_017882145.1 Anaerolineales bacterium | reverse complement strand
TACGGTAACTTTTGTGTGGAAAGCTTACCCTGATGCGACCTCTTATGTTGGCTATTTACCTCAACAACCAAGTTGGACAACCACCTCGACGCTGTATACTGTGAGCATGCAGTCGGGCAGCTATCAATTATTGATTGAAGTGAAGAGGAAAGATTATGCCTGTGCGCGCGGGTATGTGAATTTCGTTGTGCCATAAGCATCGCTAGGTGATTATTATTTTTCTTAAGATCTCCGGGTTTGTTAAAAATCGGAGGTCTGGCTTTACGGTATAATCCCCTCGCTTCATCAGTCCTCAATCTCAAATCGTCAATCAAAAATTGAAAATGTCTTCCTCCCTCCAAAACATTATCCTCCAACTTCAACAATTCTGGGCCGAAAAAGGCTGCCTGATCGGCCAGCCCTACTACACCCAGGTTGGCGCCGGGACGATGAACCCGGCCACCTTCCTGCGCGTGCTGGGGCCCGAGCCCTGGAATGTAGCCTATGTTGAGCCCTCCGTCCGCCCGGACGATGGACGCTATGGTGAGAATCCCAACCGCTTCCAGCTGCACTACCAGTTCCAGGTTATTCTCAAGCCGGATCCCGGTAACCCGGTCGAGCTCTACATGCAGTCGCTGGCGGCTATTGGCATCGATCCGCGCCAGCACGATATCCGTCTGGTTGAAGATAATTGGGAACAACCTGCCATTTCGGCCTGGGGCCTGGGTTGGGAGATCTGGCTGGATGGCCAGGAGATCACCCAGTTCACTTACTTCCAGCAGGTTGGCGGCCAGAGCCTGGACCCGGTCTCGGTCGAGATCACCTACGGCCTGGACCGCATCCTGATCGCCATCAACAACGCCAAAGCCATTTGGGACGAGCCCTGGAACGACACCGTCAAGTACGGTGAAGTGCGCCGCCAGGAGGAGTTCGAACACAGCAAATACTATTTCGAGATTGGCAACGTCAACCGGCTGCGCCAGATGTACGACCTGTACAAGGCCGAAGCCGAAGCCTGCCTGGATGCCGGACTGGTGCTCCCCGCGCATGATTACGTGCTGAAATGTTCGCATACCTTCAACGCCCTGGACTGCCGCGGCGCCATCGGCGTGACCGAGCGCCAGGTCTTCTACGGCCAGATGCGCGAGATGGCCCGTCGTGTCGCCGAGCGTTACCTTGAACAGAGAAAGGAACTTGAATACCCGCTCCTTAAGCAGACCGCGGACAATCGACCACAGACCATGGCAAGTACATCCTTATCGTTGTTAGTCAATGGTCCATCGTCATTCCTGCTTGAGCTCGGCGTGGAAGAGCTGCCGGCGGGTGACCTGGACTCGGCCATCGCGCAGCTAAAGGTCAATGTCCCCAGGTGGCTGGATCAAGAACTGCACCTGGAACATGGCAAGGTCGCAGTTTACGGAACCCCGCGCCGGCTGGCAGTCTACGTGGAGTCGCTGGCTGCGCGCCAACCAGACCGTGAGGAACTGGTCAAAGGCCCGTCTGCCGACCGTGCTTTCGGTCCGGAGGGCGTCCCTACGCCGGCTGCGATTGGCTTTGCCAAAGGCAAAGGTCTGACACCCAAGGACCTCGAAGTGCGTGAAGTGGAAGGCGGTCGTTATGTTTTCGCCCACCTGAAACAGGCCGGGCGTCCGGCTGCCCAGGTGCTGTCCGAGTCCCTGCCGGGATTGGTGGCTGGGATCAAGTTTGACAAGTCCATGCGCTGGCTGCCTGCATCCAGGGTAGCTGGCAAGGCAGGCGGCGTAGTTTTTTCGCGACCGCTGCGCTGGTTTGTGGCCTTATTGGGTGAGATGGTCATCCCATTCGAGTACGCCGGGCTGATTGCCGGCGGCGTTACGCGCGGCCTGCGTCCGTACAACTCTCCGGAGATTATCATCCCGCGTGCTGATAAGTATTTCGAGATCATCCAGGCGAACGGTATCCTGCTGGATGTTGAAAAGCGTAAAGCGCTCATCGCAGAAGGCGTCCGCCGCCTGGCGGCATCGGTCGGCGGTGAGGCGATTATGCCGGACGAATTGCTGGCAGAAGTGGCCAACCTGGTGGAAATGCCCACGCCCCTTTTGGGGAGTTTCGAAAAAGAATCCCTGGCCTTGCCCGAAGATGTGCTCATCTCGGTGATGAAGAAGCACCAGCGTTATTTCCCCATCCGCTCGGTTGGAGCGAAGCGCGCGGCCGCTCCAGGGCGGGGCGCCAATTCTGCCACTTCGCAAGCCCAGCCCCTGCTGCCGAATTTTGTGATCGTCCGTAACGGCGATGAAGAGGGGATCGACCTGGTCCGGCAGGGCAACGAACACGTGGTGCGCGCCCGCTTTGCGGATGCCAACTTCTTCGTACGCGAAGACCTGAAACATAAGCTGGAAGATTTCCGCCCGCGCCTGGGCACGCTCATTTTCCAGAAAAAACTCGGCTCGATGTTGGATAAATCGGAGCGCATCGAGAAATTGGTGGGTGAACTCATTCCCATGCTTGGCATGGCTGCGGACGAAGCTGTTTTTGCACGACGCGCAGCCCATCTGGCCAAGGCTGATCTCGTGACCAGGATGGTGGTCGAGATGACCTCACTGCAAGGTATCATCGGGCGCGAGTACGCTTTGCGTTCCGGTGAAGCCTCTGAAACGGCGGATGCGATTGGCGAGCAGTACCAGCCCATTCCGAAGACGAAACCCGGGCTGGCGCTGGCCTTGGCCGATCGCCTGGATTCCCTGACCGGGTTGTTCGCGGCTGGTTTGGCTCCCACCGGCACCAAGGATCCATTTGGCCTGCGGCGGGCTGCCATCGGCATCGTCCAGCCCCTGATCGAACATGCCATCGACTTCGACCTGCGCACAGCGGTCCAGAAATCCGCAGGCCTCCAACCGGTGGAAGTCACGCCCGAAGTCCAGAAGCAGGTGCTCGACTTTATCACCGGCCGCCTGGGGGTGGTTTTGAAGGACGGTGGCTTTAAGTATGATGTTGTCGACGCCGTTCTCGCCGAACAATCCGACCGGCCCTCCGCGTCTTTCAAGGCGGTTCAGCAGCTCAGCGCCTGGGTGGCTCGCCCGGACTGGAGTACGATCCTGCCCGCCTATGCCCGCTGCGTGCGCATCATTCGCTCGGCGAAGATGACTGATGATCGACCATTGACTGTGCAAGAATCCCTATTGTCTGACCCCGCCGAACGCGGCCTGTATGAGGCTGTCCGATCGTCGATCGTCGAGCGTCCATCGTCTGTAGATGAGTTCCTTACCATTGTCACCAGCCTCATCCCTTCCATCAATACCTTCTTCGACAAAGTGTTGGTCATGGTGGAAGATAAAGCCACCCGGGAAAACCGGTTGGGTTTGCTGCAGCGCATTGCCGCCCTGGCCGAAGGCGTGGCGGATTTAAGTAAATTGGAAGGGTTCTAAAAGACAGCCGACCGAAAATAGAAGACCAGGGTAATAATATCCCTGGTCTTTTTTGTTGCCCAATCCCTGGAGGTCGGTCAAGTACCGCTTGCGCCGCGTCCCCGGCGCGTCTATAATTCCCTAACGCATGTCTCAACTTGACGAAATCAAATCCCGCATTGACATCGTAGACCTGATCGGGGAATCTGTAAAATTGCGCCGCACCGGAAAGAACTATTCCGGTCTGTGTCCATTCCACAACGAGAAGACTCCCTCGTTCATCGTCACACCTGACCGGCAGACCTGGCATTGTTTTGGCCAGTGTAACGAAGGCGGCGATATCTTCCGGTTCGTGATGAAGAAGGAAGGATGGGATTTCAAGGAAGCCCTGCGCTTCCTGGCGGAACGCGCCGGTGTCAAGCTCGAAGCCTATAAGGCCGAAAAACCTGAGGATAAAGAGGCGCATGAACGCCTGCGGGGGCTGCTCGAAGAAGCGCTGACTTTCTACCGCTACCACCTGTCAACCCCGGCTGGAAAGTTTGCCCTGGATTACATCCATGACAAGCGCCACCTGACGGATGCCACCATCGAGACCTTCGGCCTGGGTTATGCGCCGGATTCCTGGGATGCAACCCTGGCGCACTTCCAATCCAAAGGCTTCACCAGCCAGGAATTGATGGATGTGGGCCTCGTCTCCCAGCGCGATAATGGTGGCTTTGTTGACCGCTTTCGCAACCGTCTGATGATTCCCATCCGCGACGAAAATGGCAAAATGACCGGCTTCGGGGCGCGCATTCTCGATCCGAACGATTACCCAAAGTTCATGAATTCGCCCGAGACGCCGCTTTTCAGCAAGAGCCGTTTGCTTTATGGGCTGGACCGGGCGCGCAAACCCATCCGCGCCGCGAACCAGGCCGTTATCGTCGAAGGCTACCTGGACGTCATTGCCGTCCACCAGGCGGGTTTTGAAAACGTTGTCTCGCCGATGGGCACTGCCCTGACCGAAGATCAGCTGCGGCTGCTCAAGCGTTTCTCGCCACGCATCGTGCTGGCCCTCGATCCGGATGCTGCTGGGCAAAAAGCTGTATTGAGCGGGCTGGCAGCTGCCCGCCAGAGTCTCGACCACGCCGACGAGTTGCGTTTCGATGCGCGCGGCTTGCTGCGTCACGAAGCCCGCCTCCAGGCTGACTTGCGCGTCGCCTCCATGCCGGACGAACTCGATCCTGACGAAATTGTTCAGCGGGATGCGGGTCAATGGAAAAGCCTGATCGAAAACGCCCAACCTATCGTTGTCCATGTCATGGAAAAACTGGCCGCCGGGCGTGACCTGGAAGATGCCAAGGTGAAGTCCGAAATCGCCGGGCAGGTGTTACCTTTGATAGAAGATCTGCCAAACCCGGTCGAGCGCGATACCTACCGCCAGCGGCTGGCGCGCTTCCTGAAAGTGGATGAACGCTCCTTATCCGGTCCGCAGGCTCGCAGCCCCATTACTCGCCGGCCGCGCCCCAGGGTTGAGTCTCCCGCCCAGGTGCAGGAGCTTCCGCCGCCGGTCGCCAAGGTGACGCTTTCCCCGTCGCACCGGATCGAGGCGCATATATTGAGCCTGCTTGTCCGCCGGCCCGACCTGCTCTACCGCCTCGACCGTTACCTGCAGGAAGCCGCACTAAGCCGCATGACCGCCGATGATTTCGGGTATACTGACCATCAGGTGCTTTTCCGGCTGGTGCGCCAATCGCTCGAACAGGATGTACACGACGCCGACCAGTACCTGCGCCAGAACCTGCCGTCCTCGCTGGAGAGCCTGGTCGATGAATTGGCCGCACAGGCCGCCGATCTTGACCCGGTGGACGACCGCCTGCTCGAAGATCTGTTCCGGGGTGTGGTTAAAATTCGCCATATGGCGTTGAATGAAAGTGTCAACCAGTTGCGGTTTTTACAGGAAGAAGCCCAGCAATCGGGCGATCAGGACCTGCGGGCTGCTTCGTATCGCGAAATGGTCCAGCAGCATACCATGCTCTTGCGCAGCCTCGACCAGGCACAATTGAAGCAAAACGGACGCCGAAAAGAGGGAAAATGACCAATAAATTAAAACCTGCACCGCGTTACCCGCACCGCCCGGGCAGTCCGGCTCCTTCCAAGCCAATAAAGCGAAAAACTGAGCCAGGCGATCAGGCACTGGACCTGTCGAAAGAGGTTGAATCTGATCTTGAAGAAGAACTCGGGCTTGTAGTTGAACCCGAAGAGAACCTGGTCGCGGCTGAAGGCTTGAACGGGTTGGAGGTCGAAGAGCCGCTCGAGCTGGATCGCGCCGAACTGGCCGCTGAATTGTCTGAAGACCCGGTGCGGTTATACCTGCGCGAGATTGGTCAGGTAAAGCTGCTGGATGCGGCCAGGGAATTCCGTCTGGCAGCCATGCTGGCAGGCCGGCGTCTGGTGCTGTTGACCTTGCGCCGCCGCCGGATGGGGAAAAAGGATCCTGATTCAGCCACCCGCGCTGCCTACCACTTCCTGCTGAGTGACCTGTTGACTGCCTGGACGCGCCTCGGCGAAGATGCCGGGCGCCTGGTACATCCCATCCCGGAACCCGGGCTGTTGTTGGCCGAGGCGCAGAGCCTGCACCGCAGTTGGGAGAGCACTACCCCGTCTTATTTGCATACTTATATGGAACATGCGCTGTGGGGTACAGACCCGATCTGGGACAGCCTGGTGACCCATGCTTACAATGTTTTTGTGATCTTCTATATCCTGCCGGAGGCTTATGCTGACTGGCTGCTGCGCCACATTCAATCCCACCGCGATCTGCCTGCCCAGCGTACGCTTTTCCACAACCTGCCGCCTGAAGCCGAACTGATCCGTGAAGTTGAACTCATCCGCAGCCGCGCCGATGAGGCCAATGCGGCCATCATCCGCGCCAACCTGCGCCTGGTGGTCAGTGTGGCCAAACGCTACCTGGGACGCGGTATTTCGCTCCTGGAC
>JADGQB010000232.1 GCA_017882145.1 Anaerolineales bacterium | reverse complement strand
ATGACTGTCTCATCTGTCTCAGGGGCAATGGAGGCGTGGATTTTTATACCGTCCGTGTCCGGTAGGAAGAAGCTGCTATCAGGACGCGTTGAAACGTGCTGGATATGGACGGTTGGCCAGCCCTGCCGGCGGAAAAAGTCCAGCAGGCTGCGGGCCTGCCTGGCGGCGGCGATCGGATTTTCCAATTCGCATCTGCCGCCCGAGAAATAGTCGTTCTGGATGTCGATCAGGATCAAGACGGTTTTCATGACCCTATTGTAACAAAAATGCCCGGTCCTTTGCGCAGTGATCGTGTTTCCCAAATGGCCTAATGGGTGCTAAATCTTTAAAGACCAACCGCGAAGCGGCCAAGCGCGCGAAGAAAATAATAAGAACCCTTCGCGTTCGCCTGCCCCCAGACATGGTGGACGCGGCTTCGCGGTTCATACTTTTATCCGATGGTTATTAACAGGTTAGATAAGCTTGCCGCCAAATTCTTCGTTGGATAAATCGGCTATAATCTCGATCGAGAATCCCATGTCAACAAAACGGAATCCGAATAAACGTCGAGGTTGCCTGAGGGCCTTCTTAAGCCTGATTGGTGTGCTCGTTTTGCTTGGGTTTGTGAGCGCTTTAACCAATATCGGCTTGCCGCAGCCCGAAAATTCTGACCGGCTCTCGGCGGCTGACAAAGCCCGCCTGGCGGAAGCCTTGCAGCTAAAGTCTGTGCTCGGGGATCAGATCTGGCCCGGCTGGGCGGAAACACAGCCCCCCATCATCATTTGGAACCACGCCTTCGAATTCCTGACCGGTTATCTGGGCCAGACACCCGCAGGGTGGGAGGTTGTACCGGCGGACACTTTTAATGGCAAGCCTTACTACCGTCGTCTAGCCCAGGACCCTCAGAATTTTGCCGTGCCGGTCGGCGACCAGTGGGCAGCCAGTATGGCTACCAAGACCGAAACGGATGCCTTCCTTATCGGTACCTTCCGGGAGTTGTTCCCGACCCCGCTCAAGCAGGTTTTCCCTTACCGTGTGCTGGTCCAGCCCAGTGAAACCCAGATTGGTGGGCTGCTGCATGAGGATTTCCATGTTTTTGAGATCCAATCCGCTCCGCAGCGGCTGGACCAGGCCGAGCATGCACATTCATATGGCGATAAATATGAAGCGGTTGGCGGATCTTTCGCGGCGGACTTCAAACAGGAAAACGGCTTGCTGGCCAGGGCGCTTGTGGCAAAAACGAACGCTGAAGCGGCGGACCTGGTGCGGGAATTTCTGCAGAAACGCGCTGCCCGCCGGCAGGCCTTCAAGCTCGACCCAACCCTGGTCGATTACGAACGCTGGCTGGAATGGGAGGAAGGATTGGCCAAGTATGTCGAGGTCGCCAGCCTGCGCCGGGCATTCCAGACGCCCGGTTATTCGCCCCTGCCGGCGATGGCGGATGACCCCTATTTCAAGGCCTACCAGAAATTCAACAGCCGTTGGTCGCAGGAGCTTTTACAACTGCGCAACCCGTCCGGCTCGCCCGAGACAAAGCTCTACATGAGCGGGATGGCAGAATCCTTCCTGCTCGACCGGCTCATGCCGGGTTGGAAGAGCAAAGTCATGCAGGATGGCGTTTTCCTGGAAGACCTGCTGCGACAGGCAGTTGGAGCGAGCTAGACTTGCCAAGGGGTAAGCCAGTCAGCAGAAGGGCAGAGAATAAAGCACAAAGGCGACCTCAGCAGGCCGCCTTTGAATTTAAGATTTATGCCACGGATGGAATTATTAATGCAAGTTCAACACGACCGAGCTCATGGCGAGAGTGGTCCCATCCGCCGCGCTGAGGTCCAGGAACTGGACGATCAGCGGACCGCTTATGCCTGCACTACTCAGATCAAAGTTTTGGGAGAATGTCCCCGGACCGCCTGCAACCCCGGCGGAATCGACCATGAGGGATGACTCGTTGACTTTGGTCCCGTCCGGCAGGTAGATCCGGTAGGCCAGTGTATTTTCGAAGGGGGCGATCGTTACACTGCCGCTAATGGTAAAAGGATTGCTCACATTGGAGTTGTCAGCCGGCGAAACAATGCTGATGGAGCGTTCATGAGCATCCGGGGTAAGGGAGGTCAGGCGCGTCAGCCATAATTTATTTGCGGCCAACCGGTAGGACTGCGTCTCAGGCAGGGATGGGCAGCACATGGGATCATTGGGACCCTGTACCAGCATGTCCAACGCCAGCGTACCGGAGGCGATGTTCATCGATTTGATCTGGGCCCGGTCGCCAAGTTGGGCTTCTCCGGCCTGGGTAGCCGCGCCGCCCGAATCAAGTACAACGATGACCGACTCGAATTGACCGGTCCCGCCGCCATTCTCGACCAGCAGGATGGCTGCATCGCCTACGCCATCCCCATTAAGATCACCGAAGGCCACCAGATCCAGCATCTGGACGGAATAAGGATCTGTGCTGGAGCCATTGGAGTAAGCTCCGTTTACCAGAGTCACGCTGTGGTCAAAGGCCGGGGCATGATAGGTGCCATTCCGGAGCATATCCACTGTCAGGCTGGTGGGTGCTGCTGGAACGGGCACAGTCGTATCGGTGGGTACGGCTGGCAGAGCTGTGTCCGTGGCAGGCGGGGCTGCGGAGGTCGCCGGGGCAGGCGCGGCAGGCTGGGACTGGCAGGCTGCAATCGCCAGCGCCAGGGCGAGCAGGGGAAGAATGATTTTACGATTCAATGGATATTCCTTTCATAATTAGGGAAGTAGCGAGGTCCAATTCATTCCGTCGCGGGTACGATAAAGTTGGCTGTGCCCAGCCTCATCTGTGCGGGTCAGGGCCCAACCTGTGAACTGGCCTGCGGAGGCTGTGATGAACTGCAGCTGGCTCAGGCGTCCACTGATATTCAGAGTGGTGCTGGCATTCTGCCACGTTTCTGCGCCGTCTGTGGTGAAGTAAAGCTCCGGACCGCCATCCCAGGACCAGGCGTGCTGAGGGTCGGCGAAAGCTGCCAGGCCTGCCTGGATGACCTTGCTGGCTTCACCCGGATTGCCGCTCCAGGTGAGACCACCATCGTGCGTAACAAAAAAGGTTAAATTTACCCGGTCAGGCAGGTATATCATCAACGGCAGGAAACCATCCTTGCCGAAGAATACCGGAGCTTGCGGCACGTACTGGTATTTTTCATAGCCGGCGGGGAGCGGCAGTTCCTGTTTTGACCAGATTACGCCGCCGTCATGAGTGACATACAGGTAAACCTCTCCAGCCGCCGGGATGGAGCCCGTCACCCAGCCGGTATTGGCATCCAGGAAGGTCATGCCGTTCTTGATGCCGGCCAGAGGCAGGCTGTCAGACGAGCCGGGCTGGCTCGGGTCATCATGGAAGACGCTGGTCCAGGTAGCGCCACCGTCAGAGGTCTGGAACAGCTCGACCGCCTCAGAGCCGGCTGCCGCGCCGCGTTCGGCCAGGGCGCGCCCGTGCATTCCATCCAGAAATTGAATGAAAGCCCCTCCGAACGGAACCGGGTACGAGTTCCAGAGCATGCCGCCATCGCCGGTCCGGTACAGTGTCCCGGAAAAGAAGTCCGTGCTCGGTACCAGCACCCAGACTGTGTCCGTGTCCAGGACGGTCAGGACCGCCGATAAACCGATGTTCCCGATCCCCGGCGGGGTGACGTTCAACCAGCTGCTGCCACTGTCCACCGTACGCAGCACGTAACCATTATCGTTTACGGCGATACCCCAACCGTTATTCTCATCCTGGAAGGCGATGCGTGCCAGTTCCGGCGAGGCGAGCTCTGGCAGTGCCAGGTGGATCCGGGTGGAAGTCGGGATTGGAACCGGCGTCCCGGTAACGGAGGGTTCACTAATAACCGTGGCTGTGTAGACCGGCACTGTATAAGCGTGAACGGGCGTTGGCGTGGCAGCGCTGCAGGCCTGCAGGAAACAGGCCAGGATGATCAGTCCAACTGTCAGAATCGCCGGATGGATTTTTCGAATCAAACGATCACCCGAGGGAAACCAGGATCAGGGGATCAGGATGGTCCAGGTGGCGCCGCCATCCGTGGTCTTGTAAAGTATATGGTGGCTGTTGGCATCGCTGGTCAGTGCCCAGCCGGTGGTGGCATTCACAAATTGAAAGGAGACCAGGTTATCCTTGAGTTTGACATTGGGCGTGATGGTCGTCCAATTGGCTCCGGCATCCTGGCTGGCGTACAGCGCTGTACCGCCATCCCATACGAAGAAATCGCTCGCCGAGGCGACTGCCAGGAAGCCGCCCTGGGCAACGGGCGTGGTGGCGGTCCAGGTCTGTCCGCCGTCCTGGCTGACGTAGAAGACCGATGCATTGTTGTTCGAAAATAACATCACCGGCAGGACTGCCTGATTCGAGCCAAAGAAGACGGGCAGGTTGGCGCTCGTCTGGGCCGGGCTGTAACCGGAAGGTATGCTGAAATTCTGGTGTATCCAGCTGGTCCCGCCGTCCTGGGTGGCGTAAACGTAGATGAAATCATCCGAGGGCTGGGCGCCTGTTACCCAGGCGTGGGCTGCATCCAGGGCGCTGATGCCGTTCTTATCGCCCACCAGCGGCAGGCTGTCGCTGTATCCGGAGACGCTCGGGTCGTCGATAATGGCACGGGTCCAGGTGGTTCCGCCGTCGCTGGTGCGGTAGACTGCCACGGCTTCATGGCTCATGCCGGCGCTCAACCCGACCAGCTCCCAGCCGTGCAGCGGATCGGTGAATTTGAGCGAGCCGCCCCCAAAGGGGACTGCCGCCGAGCTCCAGCTGGCGCCGCCATCCGTGGTGTGAAAGAGCGTTCCGGTGGTGGGGTCGGCTCCCATCACAGCCAGCCAGGCGGTGCTGGCATCCAGGAAGAAAGCGCTGGAGGGGGAGCCGCTCAGGCCGGATGGTGAGGCCATCAACCAGCTGGATCCGCCGTCCGTAGTGCGGACCACAGCCGTGTCCGTCAAGGCCCAACCGTTATTGACATCCAGCATATCCAGCAATTGGATGGATGGGGAGGCAGCCACCGGCAGGGATGAGCTGGCTGGGGCGGTGGTCGCTGGGACGGCGGTAGCGGTAGCCGTGGCAACCGGGACAGCCGGAATGGACGGTATGGTTGGAACGGCCGGGATTACCGGGGTGGAGGTTGAACCTAGGCTGCAGGCCAGCGCTGCCAGCAGGACGGCCAGTCCGCCGGCCAGGATTTTATATCGGATGGAAACCATGGAAAGCTCCTGTGATCAATACGAATAATCCAAACCTGGATGATTGTAAGCCCGCCTCCGGAAGTCAGACAGAGGCATAAAAGGGCGGAACGGGTTCACTTGGCAATAAACGAGCCGAGAATTGCCTCGAATTTGTTCAAAAGGGCGGCGCGATCAAATTCAACCACTGTCCCGGCCGGATAATTTGCGATGTTCGCCGAATGGATCAGGAAGACCAGTTCGATGCAGTTGTTCGTCCAGACGGTGCGGTAGGCGATCTGGTCGTACCGGTTTCCGGCTGCCGCGCCGCTGAATTCGCTGCGCGTGAAAGTGTAGTTATTGACCTTTACCTGGCCGGTGACCGTTTCAGCAACTTGCGTGGACGGTTGTGTACAACTGGCCACGATAGCCGGGTCGCTCGTTGCAGCCAATACCAGGTATGCCTCGATCAGGTTGGTCCTGGGAGAATAAAAGGCCGGGTCGATGAAAGCCAGTGTCAACATGGGCGCACCCTTGATATTGACTGGTACCTGAACCTCCGTCGGTGCGAACTCATCCGTGTAGCTGATCCCGACATAAGGGATCTTGCCGTCGAAATACCAAAAATCCTGCGAGGCCTGTCCCGGCGGATTGATGGCGACCCGCAGGCTGAACGCGCCGCCCGCCTGTGAATTAACCGTGAGGATGTAATCCTGCGTGGAAGGCAGCCCGCCGCGCCAGAAGGGCTGCGGATATTTTGGATCACTCAAGGGCTTTTTATCGGCGCCGGCCACTCCTACTGTGAAAGCCGGTCCCTGCGGGATCGAAACGCTCATGATCTGCCCTTGCAGTGCGGATAGTACGTACCGTTTGGATGTGTTCGCCGCGATCGTATCGCTGATCTCCATCCACGTCCCGTAGGGGGCAAAGCGCAGTCGGGTGGCATTGAGGCGCGAGTCGAAGCTGACGTCCGAGGTGGGGGTCGGTTCAAGTGTAGGTGTGGGGATCAGCGTGGGCGTCGGAATACTTGTGTCGACTGTGACCGTGGCGGGCGCAGAAGCTGCCAGTTTGGGAGTCTGCAGTTCCCATGTGACGCCTGCGTTGGTGGTCTTATAGAGCGTCGATGTTTCATTATCCTGGATTACCGCCCAGCCGCTCTGGCTGTCGACGAAGTCCAGGGCCGAAACAGAACGCGAGCCGG